>JABFSD010000265.1 GCA_013140935.1 Acidobacteriota bacterium | reverse complement strand
CCCAAACATAACAACTGCAAAATCAGCTTGTTGGGAGCGACCGGTTGTTGCGGCACATAAGCGGGATCAATCAGGCGGAAGAGATTGATATTCGGGCCTTCGTTCAAATTGGCGAGCGCCTTGTCGAGCGCGTCTTTGCGGTCCATCAACCAGAAGTAACGTTTGCTCAGGCGTTCATATTCGCCGGTGCTGGTGGCCTGCGCTTCGGCGCTTTGCCCGCCACTGCTTACCGAGGTCGGCAACATCGTGGGCAAGCCCGTCAGTTCAATGCGCTTAGCTTCCAGGTTACGTTTTGTCACTTCGAGTTCGGTTTGTAACTTCTCCGATTCACGTTCCATCGTGCGTAACTCACGCACTTCCGGCGAAGCATTTTTGGCATTGCCAGCGTCGGCAGTTTTTTCCAAGCGGGTGACGGTGTCGGTTACTTCCGCCAATTGTTGCTGGGCTTGCCGGAGCTTGGGATTTTCCTGCGTGTATTGTTTGCCATACTCTTTTACCAGCGCTTCGAGTCGCGCTTTTTCCGCCAACATAAATCCGTAAGAGGTCGTCGCGGTAACCCCCCCCGAAGCTATCGGCGCGTTTTGTGTCAGCAGGCGCTGTTCGCTGATTTGTTTGGTTTGCAATGCGCTCTGACGTTCCAGCGCAAACTGTTTGTCAGTCAGTCCGTTGATTTCAGAGAGTAACTGGCGGCGTAAAATACGCGGGTCTTCGATGGCAGCCACTGCGGTGTTTTGTGTGGCGGCATTGCGCGTGCTGGTAATGCGGCTCAACGAACCGACCAGGTCGCGGAGTTCCTGATCTACCTCACGCATTTGCGTCAGGGATATTTGGCGTAAATTCGCGTTCGTCTCGGTGTAATGAGACAGGATGTGCGCTACCACCGCGTGCGCTTTTTTCGGATCGGTGTGCCGATAGGAAATAGTAATCATTTCCGGCACTTCAGGATAATTTTTGAACTTGGTCTCGATTTTGATTGCATTGCGCAAGCGCGTAGCCACGGCATCGAGGTCTTCGCCCGAAGCGGCGAGTTCCTGTTTGGTAATTAAAGGCGCCAATAACTCGCGGCTTTTAACGCGCTGTTCCAAGGCGGAAATTTGCGAACCTAGTGAGGTCGTATCTTCACCAGGTTTAATTAATACGGCGACTTGGGCGCGGCCTTCGTAAGTGTTGGGTACTGAGCGTGCCACGAGGTATGTTGCCTGCAACATCGCCACAGTGATTAAAATAAATAACCATTTGCGCCGCCATAAAATAGCGCCAAAATCATTTAAGCTACGGGGTCGGAAACTCGCCATCCTCTCACCTCTTTAAGACTAAAAAAATAATCGTGCTACGAAATAAGTACCGCTTTACTCTGCGTCGCGGCTCGCGGCTTTTTCTTTACGCGACAATCTCAAGTGGATAGCCGACGCAGAGACCAGAAACAACAGCCCTGCCAGCAACAGCCAGAAAGGTTCAGCGATGGGCAATGCAAAAAATGACATTGAGACAACCTCGACGTTTCAGAGTGATGAACCGCCCAACGCCTCATGCGGGAGTTGGGTCAGCGGAGAAATTTGGGGAAGTGGTGTAGCACGGCTCTCCGCTAAGAGAGCCGCTGGGCTGGGCTATATCTCGCCAAAGCATCTGCTAATTTCACCAAGTCACCGCTTGTTAGACGACCGCGAAACTTCCTGCTAACGAAGCACCCGATCCAATTCAATAGCGCCAAAAACACTTCCCGCAGCGCAATCGCTGCTTTTTCCGCAGGGCACAACTTAGGCCGAATCAAGATTCGGATAAGTTAAGTTCAAAATTCGTAGGTGTTTCTGACGTTGGGTAATGTACTCAGTTCTGACTATGCGTGCATCGGTCAGTGTGACTATTTTATTTTCAAATCAAATAGGCGATTACGCCTATCCTCTGAGCGTTAGCATCCATGTGCTTGGCAAAACGGATAGAAGTGTTGTCCATTCGTAAGAGATTGCACGGCGAGGGGGTAGCGCAGGCAAAAGCGGTTTTGGAGTGTCGCTGGCAAGGCTCTGAAGGGTTTGTTTGCCAGGGGTTTCCTTGAAGAGAACCCCTGGCAAACGATTGATTTAACCCGGCCTCAATAGACGCCTTCGACTACGCTGGTGGCAAAGCGCGAGAAGGGGCGCACGTTGCGCACGCCATCCCACGGATATTTCTCACAGGGCAGTTCGCGTTCGCATTCGTCGCGTTCGAGAAAGCGCGGCATGAAAAATTCTTTGGTCAGCGTGGTCAGCCTGACGCGGCCCGTCTGGCCGTAATCAACCAGTTTCGTCGGTTCATCGGGGTTTACCACTTCGATCATCGCGCGAGGCGAAGGCGGGTAATAGATAATCGCGTAATTATCTGCCGGATCGAACGGCTTGTGCGTCGCCAGACCCATCAACGTATTGCCATAAGTCGGCGCGAAATAAGCGCCTTCCATCAACTCTTCGATGGCGAAGCGATGGAATTGCGGCGTCATTTCAGTCCCGCCGCAAAAGACGCCGGTGATGCCCATCTTTTTGAGTGAGACTTTTTCGCAGAGCGATTCGAGCAGCTTCGGCGTAGCGAACATGCACTTGATGTCGTGCGCTTTGAGAATCGTCACGGCCTGATCAATCACGTGCGATTTATAACGCTCCATCATTTGCATCTCGCCCATCTTGATGAGCTTGATGACAAAGCGCGGATCGAGGTCTACGCAAAAGGCGATGCCGCCGCGATGTTGCGCGAGGTGTTCAACGGCCAGCCGCAAACGGCGCGGCCCCGACGGCCCCAACATCAGCCAGTCAGCGCCTTTCGGGAAGAACTCATCCGGCAGCGTGTCGCTGAACATTTCGTAATCAATGCGAAAGTCTTCTGACGCGATGCGCGATTTGGGCACGCCCGTGCTGCCACCGGTTTCAAAGGTGTAAATCGGCTTGTTGCCCAATCCCTTCGGCACCCAGCGCCTGACCGGGCCGCCGCGCAGGTCGTCGTCGGCGAAGAAACCGAACTTGTCCAGATCGGCGTAACCCTGAATATCTTTGCGCGGATCGAAATCAAGCGTCTTCGCTTTTTCGAGCCAATAGGGCGCACCGGTGGCGGGGTTGAAATGCCATTCGACGACTTCGCGCGTCCAAGAATCTAGGGCGTCGAGCCGTTCGCGCGCCTGCGCTGCGGTGGTTTGCGTAGCGGTTTGATTGCTCATGATTTTTTATGCCTCTAAAGAAAAAGGAGTGAATTTAGTTTCGCGGTCGTAATAGTCTTCGTTTTCGACGCGCTTCAAAAAGTTGACGATGCGATAAGTGAGGGGCGTCGCCAACACTTCCCACATTACCTTGAGCGTGTAATTGAGCGCCATTACCTTGAGCAATTGGTCGTTGCTCCAGTTACCGAAAAAGGCGAGCGGATAAAAAACGAGGGTGTCTACGATTTCGCCTGCGATGGTCGAACCGATAGTGCGTACCCACAGAAAGCGCCCGCTGGTGAAAAGTTTCAGCTTGGCGAGTGTGAAGGAGTTGGCAAATTCGCCCGCCCAAAACCCGATCAGCGAAGCAAAGGCGATGCGCGGCGTCGAACCAAAAGCATATTCATAATGCGCTTGCCCATCCCAATCGGATGCCGCCGGCATCGCCACGACGACGTAACTCATAAACGCCGCGAAGGCCAAGCCCGCAAAGCCTGCCCAAATCACGCGTCGCGAACGCGCGTAGCCATAGACTTCGGTCAGGATGTCGCCGAACAAGTAACTCAGCGGAAAGAAAAGAATGCCCGTGCCAAACTGATAACCTGCGATGGTGCTGCGTTTCGATACGCCAATCACATTGGCACACACCAACACGATTACGAACCCAGCCATAATCAAGTCATAGTATTTATAAGTGCGCTGTGGGCCTCCATCTGCTGTCATTGGTTTTGGCAATCCTTCTCCTTCTCGTTCGCTCTGCTTGCTGGTATGGATGCAGAACGCCTTACGATTTTTTGCCGAACAGTTTGGCGTCCAGTGAAAGCGCGCCGGGGCCGGTGAAAATCATCAACAAGGCTACGCCCAGATACATCGCGGCTTTTTCATAAGACGGCCCCGCGCCTTGGGCTACGAAAGGCTGACCGGCTTTCATGTGAACCATGAAAATCGCGTAAAGCATCGTGCAAACCCAACCGAACATTGCCAGCGGCGTCAGTAAGCCCAACACCAACGCGATGCCGCCGCCGAATTCGCTCAAGGCGGCGAGGAATTGAATGATGCCGGGTACGCCCGCGTCAGGGCCCATCCAACTGAACGGATGTTGAATCTTGCCCCAGCCATGCAACGCCATACCTACGCCAAAGATGATGCGCACGATTAACAACCCCGTCGCTGCGCGTCCTCCGATGTGATCGCCAAAAGTGAGCTTCATAGGTGTTTTTCACAGTAAGACAGACTACAAACCTGTCCTACTAATTGAGGTCAATGGATCGTGAACTGACTCAACTGCAGCGTGAGCCATTCGGTCAAATCGCGTAATTCCTGTTCACAGATTTCGTGGCCCATCTCGTATTCACGATAAGTCAAAGAGATAGGCAGTTCGCGCAACTGGTCGCGTGCGCTGCGTCCGTTGCCGATGGGCAGCACAGGATCGGAAGTGCCGTGCGCCATGAAAATCGGCAAGCCGATCAATTCGTCGGCGGGCGCGAATCGTTCGCTGCTGGTGGGCATAATACGACCGCTGAGGGCAGCGACGCCTGCGATCAAACTGGGTTCGCGCAGCGCTAGATCAAGGCTCATCATCGCGCCCTGACTGAAGCCCAAGAGGAAAACGGCTTTCGGATCGGCGTGATAAGCGGTGACGGCTTCGTCTACGAATTGGCGCAGCGTTTGCCGCGCGGCTTCGACTTCGTTGGGGTCAATCAGAATGCCTTCGGGCGTGAAGCCCAGGCGAAACCATGCGTACGAACCCATGCCGATGCGAATCGGCGCGCGTACGCAAACGATGAAGAAACGTTCGTCCACGAAAGGCGCGAGGCTGAAGAGGTCGTCTTCGTTCGCGCCGTAACCGTGCAACAGAATCAGTAAAGGAGGTTTTTGCTTTTCACCATCCTCGGCACTCTTGGGCAAAGCCGTGTGATGGAAAAGCGAAAATTCAGCGTCTTGCATGAAATCGGTGATTGGTTTGAATGCGTTAGCGAAGCCGTAGAGTGCAAGATCGAACGCGATGGGTCAAGGCAGATTGCCATTGCCGGAGGCTGCTGAATTACATTTGTTGACAGATATGCAACCGGTGTATTGCAATGCGGCTCGCAACAGGTCGAGAAGTTCAAGTAAGCCAGGAAAAGAAGATCATGAGCAACACGAAAATACTGATTTCTGCGGTCAGCGTCGCCCTCGCCTTGCTCGGCGTGAACTGGGCGATGACGGCGTTTTATGTCAATCGGTTGATAGACCAGAACGATCGCGCCACTACGAGGTTGCTCGAACAGTTTGAGCGACGGATGGACGAGAAAGCTGCTCAGTTCGAGCGACGGATGGATGAGAATGCCACTCAGTTTGAGCGACGGATGGACGAGCACGACACTCAGTTCGAGCGACGCATGACAGAAAGCTCCACTCAGCTCGAGCGACGTACGACAGAAA
>JABFSD010000266.1 GCA_013140935.1 Acidobacteriota bacterium | reverse complement strand
TCGTCGAGACATTCGCCGCCTACGCCGCGCTCTTCCGGCTTGGCGTTGAGCGGCGCATTCGCCAGCCGCGCGCCGCACGGACATTCGCCCGCGTGCGCACAGGAATCGCAACCGCCCCGCGCGCAACAGGTATAACGCCCTTCGCCGACGAGTGTGCGTTTGGCTTCGTTCATGGCTGGGCGTCCCAGCGCGATCTCTGTGACGCGAGCGAGTTGGTCTTCGACGGAGCGTTCGGCGTGCGGCAAGAGCTTCACCGTATTGGCCGCGACGTTTTTCACCGCGCCGAGACCGGCCTGCCAGCCTTCCAAACACTCGCCGCACGCGCCGTGTCCGGCGGCGACGTGGCGCGCGCATTCGCACTTGCCCGCCGTACGCGCGCAAAGATCGCAAGTCGGTTTGATGCAACACTTATATTTGCCTTGCGCAGCCAGTTGTTTTTTCGCCGCGTCCATGCGCGCGCGGGCTTCTTTCAATTTGGGCGCGGCTTTGGTGGGTTTGCGGATTTTGCGTTTGGGGTCGTGGGCCTGCGCTTCGCCGGCCAGCCACGCCGCGAACGCAAAGACGAGCAGTGAGAAAAGCAGGCGTTCAAGATTGCGCACGCTCGTCCTCCTTCGCCTTGATGATGAAATCAGCGCGTTGCACTGCGTCGGCCTCTTGCCCGCAAGCAGACATTGCCCAAGCACATAACCAGCAAGTCAAAATCTGCCGATGGAATCTAAGTTTCATTCACACTCCGATTGACGATGAAACGCTGCGGCGAGCTTTCTCTCTGGCTCTGAGCCGGAGCCTGACCAGTAGGGCGTTTGACGCTGACTAGACGTTTCGCTTCGATCAGTGTTTGGGTTGCGTCGCCGCCAGTGCGGGACGTTTGCCGCTGGTCGAATACATCACAATGCGCCCTTCGTTTTTGGCAAAGGAAACGAATGGTTGCGAGTGTTTCATCAGGGTTCTCCAAGTCAGGTGAAAAGTTTGTAGCGGGTTGCAAATGCGTGCGTGCGGGATGTAGGGCGGGTTAGTAACCCGCCCTACATCCCGCACGCACGCATTTGCAACCCGCTTTATGTGAAAGTTGAAAATCATTGCTCACGATAAGCCGGCAAGCGCAGCGAATTGGCGACCACGACCAGCGTGCTGCCTTCGTGAAAGACGATAGCCAGTCCGATGCCGACCACGCCGAGAATAGACGTGACAATCAGAAAGACAATCACCGAGGCAGAGATTACCAGATTCTGAAAGACCACACGCCGCGTAGCGCGTCCCAGTCCGCAGATTATTCCTGCGCATCGCGCCCAAACCAACGGTAAAGCATCGGCAGCAATAACAGCGTCAACAGCGTCGAAGTCACCAGCCCGCCAATGACAACCGTTGCCAACGGACGTTGCACTTCGCTCCGGCAGAAGTCGCCAGCGCCATCGGAATAAAGCCGAGACTCGCCACCAGCGCCGTCATCAGCACCGGACGCAAGCGCGTCAGTGCGCCTTCGGTGACCGCTTCATTCAGTGTGCGTCCGACGGTGCGCAGGTGGTTGAGGTAACTCACCATCACGACGCCGTTCAAGACTGCGACCCCGAATAGCGCGATAAAACCGACGCCGGCTGAAATTGAGAATGGCATCCCGCGCAACGCCAACGCCAGCACGCCGACGACGATGGCAAACGGGAAGATTGCGCCGCTCACCAACACCAGCGGCAACAACGGCGGCGACCGAGCGGAACTCACGCTATATCGCGTAGCTGAACCCAACCTGGCTAAAGCGACAAGCGGCGTAACGGTGGAGGCTGAGAAATTCAAGTTTCGTTATCCATCGGGCAAGCCCGACGCCGAAGCCTTGTTCATAGACCCCGCGACAGGTCGCCCTTATCTCGTGACCAAAACCACCAAGCCGCCTTGCGCGGTCTATCGCTTTCCGTGGCCGTTGCGCAGCGATCAAACGATGACACTTGAGCGCGTGACCGGACGCGGCGCTGAAGCCCTAAGCCAACTCACGCTCGTGACTGGCGCGGCTACTTCGCCGGATGGCGCGCGCGTTGTCGTACGAACCTATTTCACTGCGCTTGAACTCGTACGCGCCAAAGGGAAGCCGTTTGAATCCATCTTTGCGGTGGAAGCGGTGGAAGCGGTGCGGTTAAAAGTTCCGCTCGAACGGCAGGGCGAGGCAATTAGCTATACGGCTGACGGCAAGGGTATCGTGACGACGAGTGAAAAAGTGCCTGCGCCAATGTTCTTGTTGATGTGCAAATAACGGTTAGCCAAGAGTCTCAATACATGCAAAAAATTCGTGGCGGTTGGTTTCGATTCTGGGAGCGCTCACAGCGTTCGGCTCGCTTTCAGTGGATATGAATTTGCCGAGCTTCCCAACGCTGGAGCGCAAATTCCGTACGACCAGTTTCGCCGGACAGTTTTCGCTCGCGGCGTTTTTTATTGGCCTGGCGTTGGGACAGGCGATCTATGGCCCGCTGGCAGATCGTTTCGGACGCAAGCGGCCTTTGTATGCAGGCATCGTCTTGTATGTCTTCGCTTCGTTGGGATGCGCGACGGCCCAGAATATTGAGACGTTGATCGCGTTGCGCTTCGTGCAAGCGATTGGCGGATGTGCAGGGATTGTGATTGCGCGCGCGATGGTGCGCGACCTGTTCGATCAGCGGAATTCGGCGAAGGTCATTACGATGATTCAACCGCTGGTGCGCGAACTAGGCTTGACCGAAACGATAGAAGACAGCGACTTACAAATTTTGGATTAAACGCTGTATCCATTCACGCGCCTTTATGGCCAAGACATAAACAAATTGACATCAGGTTCCCAATGCGGGAACCTGCGAGCGATCTGATAGTTGGAGCAACGCCAATGCGCATCATCTCTTACGGACGAATCAGGGAGTTTTACGAGCTTCACCCGGAAAGTCAGGTTTCATTGGATGCGTGGTATGACATTACTGCCGACGCCGACTGGGAGAATTTCGCCGACATACGCGCGACGTTTCGCAGCGCGGATGTATACGGACGTTGCTCGATTTTCGACGTAGGTCATAACAAATACCGGCTGGTGGCTTGGGTGAGTTACCAGACCCACAAGGTCTTCATCAGGAGGGTAATGACGCATGCTGAATACGATAAAAACAAATGGAAAAGTGATTGCGAAAAAAGTAAATCGTGAAAAGTACGGCAGCCTGTTGACCGACGCACTGCCGACAGTCATTCGCACCAGAGCCGAGAACGAGTATTACCTTTCCGTCGTTGAAAGGTTGATGCAGAAAGAGAGCCGACTCAGCAAAGAAGAAACCGCCTTGCTTGATTTGCTGTCGCTGTTAATCGAAACCTTCGAGCGCCAGCATTACCAAATCAGAAAATCGGAACCGCGCGCTATTCTGACCGAGTTGATGGCCTCAAATCGCCTGAAGCAAGGCGATCTGCTGTCGGTGTTCGGTACAAAAGGCCGCGTGTCTGAAGTCGTAAACGGCAAGCGCGCCATCAGCAAAGAACAAGCCAAGAAGCTGGCGGCTTTCTTTCACGTCTCAGCCGAGCTTTTTATCTAACCGTCACGTAACCGTTCCCACTCGCCAAAGATATTTGGCGAATGATTCCCTCACGTCATAAGATGCCCGCGTCAACTCACGCCACTAAGCAGTAACGGCAAGCCCCGACATTCACTAATCGAAAAGCAAAGCCTGTGATGGATTTTGGGCAGAGCTACCTGCAATCAGCGACGAACTTCATCCGCATCATCAAAGGACGGCGGCGCGAACAGAGTGCGGCTGCGTTCGGCGCGCTGTGTTTTCTTGCCGCGACTTTTCTCAAAAGCAATCAGTGGATTCCCAACTGGAAAGGCTACGCCGTAGCGCCCATCGCGCTCACCGTCATCGGAGTCATCGCCTTTGCCTATGCCTTTCGCCGTTTGTGGCGCGCGACGCACGCGACCGATTTGCCGCCGGTCAAAGATCGTCCGTTGGTGATTAAGGGGCCGAGTGCGTTTACGCCGGGCGATGGCGAACTCTTTCGCCGTTTGGGGCGCGAGAGCGAATTGCAGGAGTTGATGGGTTACGTACTCGACAACCAAACGCGGCTCGTAGTCCTGATGGGCGAGTCGGGCGCGGGGAAGACTTCGCTCTTGCGCGCAGGGCTGCCGCACATCCTGCAAGGCAAAGCCAAAGTGCATTACTGGGAAGCCATGCCGACCGATTCAGCCGAACGCTTGCTGCGCGCGATTCAGGAAGACTGGAGCGCCAACAGTGACGCCAAACCCGCGTCACTTGACGAACTCATCAACCCCGCCGCTACGTTGGGCGCAGAACAGCACGTCATCGTGTTGGATCAGTTTGAACAGTTGCGCGGACGCAATGCGGTCTTGTCATTCTTACGTCGCGTAGCTCGTGAGAGTCTGCCACCGCATCGCATTACGTGGATTGTCGCCTTTCGCCGCGAATACGGCCCCGAATGGTTTGAGTTCATGATTGCCGAACACCGGCGCGGCTTCTATCCCAAAGAGATGTCGTTGCGCCTGTTCAGCGCCGAAGCCGCGCGTGATGTCATCAGCCAACTGATTCAGGAAGCCGGTTTGCAAGTCGAACAGCCCGTCGTCAACAACCTCATCGAAGCCGCCGCCACCGCCGACAACCAGGTCTCCCCCGTAGACATCGGCATCGGCTTGCTCGTCCTCGCTGAACTGCACGACCGGCTGGGCGGGCGTACGCTCACCGTCAAAGATTACCAGTTTGCGGGCGGAGCCGAAGGGCTGCTGACGCAATACATCAACCGCTGCCTCGAACGCTTTGCCGAAACCGAACGCGAGCCGCTGCTCAAAGCGCTGCTCGCCTTGCGCAACTCTGAAACCAACCAACGCCTTGCCGAAGGGTTGCCGCTTGCGCAACTCGCCGCCGAAGCCGAAGCCGACCCGCGCCGCCTGCAATCGCAACTCGAACGCCTCGCGCAACGCGACATCCGCCTGCTCGAAACCGTGACGCATGAATCGGTGACGCATTACCGCCTGCCGCACGAACGCCTGATTCCCGCGCTGCACCGACTGACCGGCAAGCTGCTGGGCGAAATCGAACAGGCACGGCTGCGCTTTGAGAACACCTTTCTCGCGTGAGAGAAAAACGACAAGCTCCCTAGCTAATGGCTGCTAAACACAAATCATTTGTATTCACTGAAAACATGGTTTGTATTCACTGAAAACATGGCTGCATTAAGCGCATACGACAAGTTGGACTCCTGTTGTACGCCGGTTCTTTCTCTTTGGCACAATGTAGCAAAAAGGATGGTACGACAACACTTAGAAATGCGAATCAAGGGTTCAAATTGACGTTGTAAATAAAGGGTTTACAGGACGGCTGGACTCATCTGGAATAAGGCGTCGCCGCAAGTCTTTTGTTTTCAGCAAGCCTGTTATTGAACCCTTGATTCGCATTTAGAATAAATTAGGAATGGAACGAAGTTTGCCAACCAGTTCAATAGTGATTTTCGGATTGAAACGAGTGTGTCCCACCAAACTAACGGTGAATTCTGACAACTCCCAATGTTTCAGCAGTTTAGCTGAATTTTGAAGAGTTGGCTTTCCGCGTTACTGGTGATGCCTCTATGATGTGGTGAACGAAACCT
>JABFSD010000815.1 GCA_013140935.1 Acidobacteriota bacterium | reverse complement strand
CTCTTCCTGCACGGACGGATGGACGATGATGTCGGCGGCTCCGATGATGGCGAGGGCATCGTCGCGCCAGCCCAGAAAGCGCACGCGATCACTCAAAGCCATATCGCTTACGAGGCGTTCGAGCATGTCGCGGTCAGGGCCGACGCCGATGAAAAAGAGGTTGGCGTCGAGACCTTCGTCGCGCAACAGAGCGAAGGCTTCGAGCAGAAAGCGATGGCCTTTGTCGCGGTGCAAGCGGCCTACGGCGGCGAGCGAGAGGCGCGCGCCCATGCGCAATTCGCGGCGCACCTTTTCGATCATCTCCAACGAAACGGCGTCGAATCGTTCGAGCGTCTGGCCGTAAGGAATCAGCGAAACTTTTTCGGGAGCGACATGTTCGCGGCGCGTGAGTACGTCAAAGACCTGTTGCGAAGGCGCGATGATGTGATCGGCTTCGCGGCTCATCCAGGCTTCGGTTTTGAGATAGAGATCGCGCTTGAGGGTTTTCGGTAATTGATAAAGCGCATCGCCGTGATGGCGCGTCATCACCAGCCGCCGGTCGCGCAACTTCGCCGCCATCAATCCCAACAGCGTCGTATCGAAAAGATGGGCGTGAATGATGTCTATGCGTTCGTGCGCAACGATTTGCCAGAGTTTGTGCAACACGAGCGGATAGGCCCCACGGTTCAGGCAATCCAGCGCGTAAGCCTGAATGCCGCGGCGATCCAGGTCTTGCGTGAAGCCGCCTTCTTTGCCCAGCGTGAGCGCGAGATATTGCACGACGCGACGGTCGGAATAATCGCAAAGATTATTGAGAAAAGGATTCGACGATTCGATATTCGTCACGTGCAACACTCGCAAAGGACGCGCGAAAGGCTTGATCGGCGGACGCGCCATCCAGGCTTCATCAGCGATGGACTTGGGCCGTCCGCTGGGCGAAGGGGACAACAGCGGGGCGCGCATCATGGGCGGACTAACCGGTAAGGGAATTTCGGGAATCGGCTGGCGCGGAGCAGTACGCAATTGCGCCGAGACGGCTTCGCGGGCTTGTCGTTCGGCGGGGTTGAGTCCGTTGGCTTGATACACGCTGACCGGCATCACCGTTGCCGGTGCGATCTCGATCATTTCGACAAGTTCATCTCGCTGTTTCGCCATAGCCCAAGCCATCCGTGAGGCTTCACAAATTGTCCGTACGTCGGAAGGTGAAGATGCCGGGGAGAGTCGGTTTACCGGGGCATTGTTGGCATGTGGGGCGGGTTCGTCAATTGGTGCGCCAGCGGGACGCTGGCGCACCAGGCTTAGCCGTGGCGGCGGGCATGTTCGCGGTGATAGCTGCCAGCCGCGTAATAAGACGCATCATTGGGGCCGTAACCTTCGCGGCGCATGTCCAGATTGTTCAGCACGACGCCGAAGACTTTTGCGCCTACGTGGGTCAGTTCCTGGCGGGCACGGCGCAGGATATCGCGCGTGCTGCGTCCGGCTTGCACGACGAGAATCACGCCGTCCACACGCGTAGAAAGTACGACCGGGTCGGTTACGCTGAGCAGCGGCGGCGAATCGAGAATCACGTGTTCGTAATGCTGGCTCGCCCACGCCAGCAACTCGCGCATGCGGTCAGAGGCCAGCAACTCCGCCGGGTTGGGCGGAACCGGGCCGCAGGTAATCGCGGAAAGGTTCGGCACGCGCGTCGAGAGAATTACGTCTTCCGGCTTAGCGTCGCTCGACAGATAGGCTGACAGGCCGGGCTGTTTGGCGATGCGCAAGGCGCGATGCAACGTAGGCCGTCGCAAATCGCAATCAATCAACAAAACTTTCGACCCTAATTGCGCGAGCGATACGCCGGTGTTGACGGCGGTCGTAGTTTTACCGTCGCCCGGTTGTCCGCTGGTGAAAAGAATCGTCTTGGGCGGACTGCCAGCGGTCGAGAGCAACACCGACGTGCGCAACATTCGATAGGCTTCGACGACCGACGTGAGATGTTCGGCAGGCAGGACGGCGGTGCGTTGATCGTCGGGGTCGTCACGCAACACCAGCGCGTTCGCCAAATTCGGTGTCTCATTGCCCGAGGTCAACGCGCGGCGATTGGCTTTTTTCACGGCGCGTTGCGAAGCCGCGTCAATCGAAGGAATGATCGCCAACGTAGGCAGTTGGGCGAACCGTTGAATGTCGTCTACGCTCTTGACCGTGTTGTCGAGATATTCGAGGAAGAACGCCAGACCGATGCCGAACACCAGACTAACGAGCAAGCCTAATAAAATCGTGCGCATCCGTTTGGGGCCGATGGGCGAGCCGGGCACTTCGGCAGGCTCGATGATGCGCATGTTTTTCTGCTGTTCGACTTTTTGCAGATTGGTCTGCTGCATCTTGTTCAGAAAGTCGGCGTAAAGCCGTTTCGAGGTTTCGACTTCTTCTTTGAGAATGTTGAAGGTAATGCCCGCCTGATTTTGCTGTACGGCGTCGGACTTGGCGGTTTCGAGCGCGGCTTTGAGCGAGCGTTCGTCGCGCACGGCGCGTTCGTAATCGGCCTTGAGTTTGTTTTCCAGCGTCGAGCGGGTTGAAGCGATTTGGTCTTTCAGGATTTTGATCTTTTCGCGGACTTCGGCCACGCGCGGATTTTCTGTGCCGAACTTGACCGAGAGTTCAGCGTCCTGCACTTCGAGCCGGTTTAATTCCTCTTTGAGTTTGCTGGAATTTTGATCGGCAAACGTGTCGGGTAATTCGGCGATGCGACCTTGCTTGACCTGTTCGTAAACCGATTCCTTCAACATGCGTTCGGTTTCGGCCTTCATCGTTTGCGCGTACATATCGGCCAACTTGTTGACGGTAATGTCGGTCTTGCCGTCGCTTTGGAAGATGCCGTTGTTGCGCGTGTAATCGGCGAGTTTCTGTTCGGCCTGTTGCATGCGCGCGCGCAACTCGTTGGTGGATTTGGTCAACCATTCCGACGTATCGGTAAAAGTTTCGAGCTTCCGCGTGTGGCTCTGATCAATGTAATTTTTCGCCACCGCGTTGACGACATCCGCCGCCAGCCGGGGATCGTTGTGCGTGAAAGAAAGTTCGATGATGCGCGTGTCTTTCACGACGGTCGCCGCGAGCCGCCCTTTGAGCGCATTGACATAAGGCGCGAGGCGTTCGCTCTCTTCCGCCGAACGTTCGACAGTCGGAGCCTTCTTGATGTTTGGTTCCGTCGAATTAACAGACGCGCCAAAGGTGCCGCCCGTAAAACGATGCGCTATGTCTTGCAAAGCTTCGGTCACCGTGCGCTTGCGCGTGGCGTCGAGAAAGTCGGGACGCTGGTCGAGCTTGAGCGATTCGACGACGGATTCAAGCAAGGGGCGACTGGTCAACTCGACGATCATAGTCTGCATACTGTCCTGATCGTCGGCTTGCACGGTGAAATCTTTGGTGCTGATAACCGCGCCGCCGCCCTCTTTGCTCGCTTTGATTTTGTTTTCGGCTTCATAGACCGAAGGCGTGCGATGCACTTCAATCGTCACCAGCAACGTGATGAGCGCCGCCAGCGGCAAAATCAGCCACTTGCGTTTGCGCATAATGCGCCAGATGTCGCGCACGTGCAGCCCGCCTTCGGACTCGTCATAACGCCCATAACCGTAATCGTCATTCGAGACCGGTCGCGCAGGAGCCATTAACGGGCGTTGCAACAACGCTTCGTCATTGTGGGTGGCGAGCTTTTCGAGTGCGGACTTGTTTTGATTCTCTTCAGCCATAGTCAGTGCTTGGTTGGTGTGTGTTAGGGATAACGACGCCTGATGACAGCCCAATGATAGAGAGACGGCATCCGGCGTCGCGCGGCATTTATCGAATACGCATGGAATTGGTGCCGAGGGCTTGCAACAGCGCCTGGCTGACGGATTTCACCTTACTCGTAGGTACCATGATGATGTCGTTCGCCATAATCGCCAGGTCTTCTTTGCTACGGCCCGACATCACAGCTTGCACGTCAATCGGAATCTCTTTGCGCACCCCCGTCTTGGTGTCTTCGCGGAAAATGACGGCGCGTCCTGTCGCCGCTTTGAACAGCGTGCCTTGTGCCAAAGCAATCGCCTGCCGCAGCGTCGTGCCCTCTTTCAAGGGATAAATGCCGGGGGCTCCTACATCACCCGCAACATAGAACACGTCCAGGATAGGAACCGAAACCACGTCGCCGGGTTCGATCAACAGGTTTTGATCGAATTCGCCTTTGAACAATCCGGTGATGTGCGCGGTCAGCAACTCTACGTCGCCCTCGCCGTCTTCCATAACGGGCATAACCGGCACAACCGGCGCATTGGGTGTCGGCGCTTTCAGGTTCGGCGAATTGGCCACCTTGCTCGTATTGACTTGCGCCAAGGCGTCTTTTTTCTTTTCGCGCACGATATAAGCCATCGAACCATGATTGTCCTGCAAGCCGCCCGCGATGGTCAGCAACCGAAATAAGGTAGGGCGGCCTTCGATGATATACATCCCCGGCGAACGCACTGCGCCTTGAATGAAGAAGGTGCGACTGTTGTATTGCTTCACGAACACCGAAACTTTCGGATCGCGCAAGTAACGTCCGCGCAAACCGTCGGCGATGTTTTTCGCCAGCGTCTCGGTCGTCAATCCGGCCACCGAGAGCTTGCCCAGAAACGGCATCGAAATGTGTCCCGAAGCATTGATCTGAAAGTTCTTCGAAAGTTCGGGCGCGTCTTCGACGACTACGTCAATCACGTCTTTCGGTGCCATCACGTAATCTTCGGTCGAGAGCATAATGACTTCGCCGCTGCGATTGACCGAACCGCCGCCGCCGCCGCCGGTCGGCATCTCAAACCGCTTGGGCGATTGCGCGGGCGCACGGCCTTGCGCCGCCACCATCACGGCGCTCAGGCACAGCAGACTGAATAACCATCCGGCGTTTTTCACGAAATACGAGTTCCCTTTTCTACTCATAAATAACCTCTCTTGCGACGACCTGCCGTCATTTACCACTTTTTATCTCCACTGTTCGTTGGGTGCGCGGCTTCACTCCCAGCACGGCGACCAGAGCCGACAGCCACAAAAACAGCAGCGCGTTGGACGGCAACTGCAAATTGAAATCAAACCAACTATGCACGAGCATTGCCATCAAGCCTCCGCCCGCGCCTAAACTCAAAGCGGCCAATCGCACATCCTGATGCCGGATGCCGCGCAACACTGCGCGCGCTAACAAAACGATAAACCACAAAGCCAACGCGCCGCCTACGACGCCGCCATCCGCGACGATCTGCAAATAATCGTTATGCGCCTGGGCGACGGGGTACACGCTGCTGTCTTGCTGACTGTATTGCGGATACGCCGTTTCGTACGCCCCCACCCCTACGCCTAACACCGGTTGCGCGGCAATCATTCGCAACGTGCTTTGCCAGATGTAGCCCCGGCTTTTTTGCAACGTATCGCGCCCGGCCTCGGCGTCACCGCTCAATTGTGTCCGCGTCACCCGTTCGATTACAGGTTCCGCCGCCATCCACCAGACGCCGACGGCAATCGCCGCGAACAAAAACACCGCTGTCACCGCCTGCGCCCACCAGCTTCCGCCGTTCTCTTGCGTTGCGCCGCGCTGCCGCAACGCCCGTCGTTGCGCCCAAGTGTCCAACCCAAAAAC
>JABFSD010000458.1 GCA_013140935.1 Acidobacteriota bacterium | reverse complement strand
GGTCTGTTGTGTTTGGTCAGGCGCGCTATCCGATAAGATCGTGCCGGCCGCAATCGTACCGCCACTGCGCGAGGGAAAGCTGCGGGCGTTGCGCGGGCCGCGAAAGTCGCTCAACCGTGAAAGGTCGGTCGCCGCCGCTTGCGTCAACGGATGCGTGTCGTAATCAAGAAAGTTCACGTCGCGCGTCAAAGCGTGCCAATACATCTCGACCATTTCACCGGCTTCTTCGGCACTGGCAAACGCGGGCGCGGGTGGTTGGTAACACGCGAAGGTATCCGGCCCTTCCGAATCCATTCCTAAACCCGCTTGCGGATTGGTCAGCTTGACGTTGCCGCCGAGCGTGATGCGTTCAAAATCGTCTACGTTGACGGTGCGCAATGCGGTGAGCAATGTGTTGTAGGCATTCAAATCCACTTCGCCACGATTGTTGTGTGGCAGCCCTTTGCTATAGCTGCCGATGCGGTTGGCGTAACGATCTTCGTCGCCATTGGTATCGTGTTTGGGCAGCGGACGTTCGCGTTGCAGAGTCGCCATGTCTACGCGCTGGCGAAAGGCGCGGTCAGCGCGCGCTTCGGCTGTCATCCCGCCGAAATCCTGTTCCAGGGCTAAATCATCGGCGTGTACGCGACTGGCCGTGACGGGCAAACCGACGGCGCTCAGCGAGGCTCCGGCGACGGTCAGGCTGCCGAATTCGCGCAGGAATTCGCGGCGGCTGCGCGCCAACAATTGTGTGACGTGTTCGCGGTAATCAACTGACTTGGGCGATTTGCGAACGGAAGTAGTGCGGGGAAGCGTTTTTGACATGACGTATCAAACTCCTTACGACGTGTGTGAGATCAAGGTTATGAACCATCGGGGTTGAAATAACAGTTTACAGAGAGGGGCGGAATCGTGCAGCAATCTAAAGATGGAGCGGGATTTTTGTCAATGCAGGCATAAGTTTTTAATAAAGCCTGACGGTTGCCGTTTTTTGAAACGCTGTGTTAGCGTGCGCCGCGTTTTCGCAATCCCAAAAATAATTCGTCAAAACAATTTCAGGAGGCTGATCGTGCAAGTCAAAAAGTCTGCGCAAAAAGTCCCGAAAGCCCCGAAAGTATATGATGCCATCATCATCGGTTCGGGGGCTTCGGGCGGCATGGCCGCGAAGGAACTGACCGAGAAAGGCATGACCGTGTTGGTGCTGGAAGCCGGGCCGCTCATCAAGCCGGAAAACTTCGCCATGAACGCGAGTTCTTACGACTCGATGTATCGCGGTTTCGGTCCCGTGAACTGGAAGCCGCACGAGCAATGGATGCAGGACACGGCGGGCGAATTCAGCCGCGACTTTTACATCAAAGATACCGAGCATCCTTACACGACCGAAGCGGGCAAGCCTTTTCAGTGGGTGCGCGCGCGCGTCGTAGGCGGCAAGACCTTGCACTGGGGACGCCTCTCGTGGCGTTTCTCTGATCTGGATTTCAAGGCCAAGTCGTTCGACGGATGGGATGAAGACTGGCCGATTAGCTATAAAGAAATCGAGCCTTATTACGACAAGGTCGAAGAGTTCGTCGGCGTCAGCGGCAACCGCGATGGTTTGTGGTATCAGCCCGACGGCAAATATCAACCGCCCATGAAATTCACCTGCGGCGAACAGATGCTGAAGAAAGGCGCGAACAAAACCGGACGTGCCGCCATCGTCTCGCGCGTAGCGATGCTGACGAACGCTACGCCGTTGCAACGCAAGCTGGGACGCGGCAATTGCCACTTCTGCGGTTCGTGCGGCAATGGTTGTACTGTCGGCGCGATGTTCAATTCGTTGAGTGCCACACTAGCGGCGGCGGCGCTGACGGGCAAGATGACGCTGCGACCCAATTCGATTGTGAGCCACCTCGTTACTGACACGAACACCGGCAAAGCCAAAGGCGTCGCCGTCATTGATCGCGTAACGCATCAGACTGCTGAATTTTTCGGCAAAGTGATTATCGTCGCGGGTTCGACATTGGAATCAACGCGGCTGCTGTTGAATTCGAAATCGCGTCAGCATCCGCAAGGCATCGGCGGTTCGTCGGGCGTGCTTGGTCATTACCTCGTAGACCATTTCGGCGGCATCACCGTGCGCGGCGCGTTTCACCAACTCGCCGGACGCGATCCGATCAACGAAGACGGCAAGTCGTCGGGTTTGTTCGTGCCGCGTTTTCGCAATCTGGATAAGAACTCAAAGATGCCGAATTTCCTGCGTGGTTACGGCTTTGAATGTTCGGCGGGCACCGGACGCGGCGCGGGTGCGGGGCGCTTTGAAGGCTTCGGTTCGGAGTTCAAAAAGACGGTGCGGCATTGGTATACGTCGCCGGTCTCGATGACGACGCGGGCGCACATGCTTTCGCGCTTTGAGAATTTCGTCGAACTCGATCCCCACGGAACCGTTGATGCGTGGGGCGTGCCGGTGCTGAAAATTCACATTCAGCATTCCGACAACGAACGCGCGATGGCGAAAGACGCGCTCGAATGTGCGCAGGAAATCATGAAAGAAGCAGGTGCTGAAACCATCAGCGTCAGCAATCAGATGACCGTGCCGGGCCGCATCATTCACGAATTGGGTACGGCACGCATGGGCAGCGACGCGAAAAAATCAGTGCTGAACTCATTCAATCAAGTGTGGGATTGCCCGAATGTATTCGTCACCGACGGCGCGGCCTTTGTCGGCGCGGCGAATCAAAATCCGACGATTACGTTGATGGCGCTGACGATGCGTGCTTGTGATTACCTTCGGGATGAGATGAAACGCGGCAATTTGTAGTGGTCAGTGGTCAGTGGCTAGTTGAAGAAAAGAGGAACGATGATTTTTACGCAAAAGAAAACGGCAGCGACGCGAACTGTGCGAAAGCTGCATTCGATTCACGCGCTGCTCAACGGACGCAGCTTCGTCGGCAAGATTGAACCGGGGCATGAATTTGTTTACGCATTGCAAAGCGCGGCAGTCGTGAATGGCAAGCTCGAACTGACGGGGAAGGTTTCAGTGAAAGCCGCGTCAGGCAAAACGGCTGCGGCTGAGAATGTGAAAGCTACGTTGCGCGGTGTGCAAGGCGCAATCGGCGCGGCGCAAAAGCCTGCGAACTTTAAGCTGGTATTGCCGAGCGCCTTTGCCGCCGATGCGCAGGATGACAAGCCGCTGACCGAATTCACCGATAGCCGCAGCGGACTCGGTGTGATCTATCTCGCGCTCTCGGCGCTAGACGGTAAAACGTTGGGCGTGCCTTTCGATTTGAGCGCCGTGCAACTCAACGGACGCATCACGGCGGTTGATCAAATTGCGCGCGACTTGCAATGGTTTTTGAATCAGGCGGCGGCGGCGCTTGAGAGCAATCAAGTTTCTGTGGCCGAGCCTTATGTGAGCGAGCTTGATCGGGTGTTGCGAGGCTGAGGTTTGGTGGAAAAAAAAAGAAAGGCTGTGGGGCAGGATCTGATCCTGCCCCACAGCCTTTCTTTTTTTCACCGCAAATAAAACAGAAAGTCAGTCGCGGGCGGCACAATCCCCAACTGTCGAATCATGCCGACGACCTGCCCGCGATGCAGCGTCGCGTGATTGACACAATGCTGTAACTGATGTGCCAACTTTAACGAAGACTCAGCTCCATTGAGCCGCTTGAACGCACGCACTTCCGCCAAATCATTTTCCGTTAAAGTCGCCAGCCACGCCTGACGCTGCGCCGCGACCTGATTCCATCGTTCGCGCAACGTGGCGATGCTGTCGCCGCAAGCCGCTTCCCATTCAGGAAATACGGTTGGCCCGGTCGGGGAATTCCCCTGACCGCGTTCGATCCAAACCCATTCAGCCGCCGCCATATGCGTCAACGTACCCCAAATCGAACCCATACTGATCTTGCGATCTTCGGTGAGTTGTTCAGGCGTGAGCTTTTCCGCCGCGTCCAACACGAGCGCATTGGCCCATTCGGTGTAGGCAAAAAGTTGATGGATGTCTGCGAGATTCATGCGTTGCTCCTTCAATTCATAGCTTGCGAGATTTCACCCGCGAGGCGGGCGTTGTTTTGTAACAAAGCAATATTCGCGCGCAACGCACGTCCTTCAGTGCGCGCGGCAATGTGGCTCAACAAAAACGGCGTAACGTCCTTGCCGGTGATGTAATGCGCGGCGGCATCGCGTAAGGCCTCGGCGATAAATGATTCAATTTCTGCCGATGGAATCGCGTCAGGTTCAGGCACAGGCACGACCACCAATACGCCTGACGTAAAACCCAATTGCCAATGCGCTTTCGCCATTGCCGCCACCGCCGCTGGCGTATCGGCGCGCAAGTCCAACTTCAAGCCGCTGGTACGCGAATAAAACGCCGGCAGCTCATTCGTTTGATAGCCGATCACCGGCACGCCGTATGTCTCCAGCACCTCCAACGTCTTGGGCAAATCGAGAATGGCTTTGGCTCCGGCGCATACGACCATCACGGGAAATTTGGCGAGCGCGGTCAAATCCGCCGAGATGTCGAAGCTCTCCGTCGCGCCGCGATGTACGCCGCCGATGCCGCCCGTTGAGAAAACACGGATGTTGGCGCGGTGCGCGAAATACATCGTCGAGGCTACGGTCGTCGCGCCCCAACGCTTTTGCGCAATCGTCGCGCCGAGGTTCGCCAGATTGACTTTGACGACGTCGGCTTGCGCGGCGAGTTGGGCGATTTCGGGTTGCGACAATCCGACTTTGGGCTGTCCGGCGAGAATGCCGATGGTCGCGGGTTGTGCGCCGCTCACGCGCACCGCTTGTTCGCAGGCGTGCGCGGTTTCGACATTGAGCGGCGCGGGCAAGCCGTGTGCGATGACGGTCGTTTCTAAAGCGACGACGCCGCGTCCGATGAGTTGCGCCTGCGCGACGGCGGGCAAGAGATCATAACGAGTTTCCATAGGGAGTAGTGTGTGTCTGCGTCATCTGATTTGGTGCGGAAATGCGCTGCGATAATTTGAAGGCAGACAGTTTTTGTCAATAGCCAGGACGGAATTGGACAGGATTAACAGGATTTTCAGGATTTACCGGATTAGGAGGAAACTGGTAGTGACAACCTTTATCACCATCCCATAAATCCTGAAAATCCTGTTAATCCTGTTCAATTCCGTCCTGACTGGTCGAAGATGAATAGGTTCTGTGCGCCGGATTGACAGCCCATGCCGCGATCAGTAGTATGCGCCCCGTTCCTGAAACGACAATTAAGCGGATGTGGCGGAACTGGTAGACGCGCTAGTTTCAGGTGCTAGTGAGAGCAATCTCGTGGAGGTTCGATTCCTCTCATCCGCATAACAAATCATACGAAGGGTGATCAGCAACGGTCGCCCTTTTTCACTTTATTCACCTGCACGTTTCATGTCCGCGAACTCTCAAGCCGCTGCCGAAAAACACGACGCTTACGCCGCGTTACGCCATCGGGACTTTCGCCGTTTTCTCGCCGGGCATCTGCTTTCCGTATTCAGCGTCACCATGCAAACCGCCGTCGTCGGCTGGCAGCTTTACGA
Source organism: Acidobacteriota bacterium (assembly GCA_013140935.1). GTDB lineage: Bacteria > Acidobacteriota > Blastocatellia > RBC074 > RBC074 > JACPYM01. The sequence goes on along the minus strand of JABFSD010000458.1, from coordinate 148 downwards.
ACGCACGAATTCCAAGATGGCGTTGGGGATGGTGGGCCTGGTGCAAGTCTTGCCGATGCTTTTGCTCACGTTGCCCGCCGGACACGCCGCCGATCATCGTGACCGGCGCAAGTTGTTGATGGCGGCGACGACGCTGGCGGTCATGACT
>JABFSD010000626.1 GCA_013140935.1 Acidobacteriota bacterium | reverse complement strand
GTTCTATGCCATCTCCGGCGTAGACCTCTTGCTCGACTTCCTGCAAGCGCAATCCGACAAGATGAACATTTATGACAAGACCGGCCAACTGATTCTGCTCAACAACGAAGGCACGATCTCGGCGATGACGGGCCATCCTGAATTCGCCAACAAGAAGTTGTCGGAAAAGCTGCCCGAATTGAATGACATTTTGCCGACCGTCAAAGCGGGACGTGAGTTGGTGGATTTGAAAGGCGACAAGCTGCGCGTAGTTGTGCCGCTGCAAATTGGCGTAACGACGACGCCGTGGGCGGCTTGCATCTTGATTCCGCAAGCTAAGATTACGGCGGGCGCTACGTCTCAGGCGTTGAAACAGGCCGTCGTGGGTCTGGTTTTCGCCGCGTTGGCTTTATTTGGATTGTGGTTCTTGGCGAGCCGCATCGCGCAACCGATTCAGGCCGCTGCGCGTTTCGCCAATCAGGTCGCCACCGGTCAAGCCGTAGACAAGATTGCCATTTCCTCCGAAGACGAAACGGGCCAGTTGATTCGTTCGATGAACTCGATGTTGGACAGCAACAACACGTTGCTGCAAACGCGCGATGACAAAGACCGCATTCAGATGAGCGTAATGAAGCTACTCAACGACGTGAGCTCCGTGGCCGACGGTGACTTGACCCGGCAGGCCGACGTTTCGAACGACGTAACGGGTGCCATCGCCGACTCGATCAACGTAATGACGGCGCAGTTGCGACAGATCATCGGCAAGGTGCAATCGGTGTCGAGCGCCGTTAATAATTCGGTCAGCGAGACGCAGGGACAAACCGCTTTGCTCGCGCACGAGACCGAACAGCAGGCCGCACAAATCATCGGGACTTCGCAGGAAGTCGCGCAGATGGCGCATTCCATCAAAGAAGTATCGGCCACCGCCGAATCGTCGAAGCGCGTCGCTGAACAATCGCTCATCACCGCGCGTGACGGAGCCGCCAAAGTCGAAAATACGATTCGCAGCATGGGCGAATTGCGCGATCAGGTGCAGGAAACCTCCAAACGCATTAAGCGCCTCGGTGAAAATTCGCAAGAGATCGGCGAGATCGTACAGATCATTTCCGATGTGGCTTATCGCACCTCTGTGCTGGCGCTGAACGCTTCGATTCAAGCGGCGCGTGCCGGTGAAGCGGGACGCGGTTTCGGCGTCGTGGCCGAAGAAGTCGAACGCCTCTCGAAACGTTCGACCGAAGCCGCTCGCCGCATCGCCGAACTCGTCAAAACCTCGCAGGCCAGCACCAGCGAAGCCATCGCCTCGATGGAAGAAAACACCCGTAACGTGGTCGAGAGTACGACCTTTGTGCAAGAGGCCGGTCAGGCGCTCGCCAAAATGGAAAGCGTCAACGGCCAGCTGGCCGAGATGATCGGTTCGATCACGATGATGGCCGAACGCCAGGCGCATGAATCGGAAAACGTGGCGCAAACCATGTTGCAGATTTCGCAAGCGACGCAAGGCACGGCGGAAGGCATCAAGCAATCGGTTTCAACGGTCAACCAATTGGCCGAATTGGCCGACGACTTGCAAGGTTCGGTCGCCTCGTTCCGCGTCAGCAAGCAAGCTGCCTCAGCGCCGTCCAACACGCGCGCGCTCAACGGCAAAGCGCGCGCGGCGCTCAAAGCATAGTCAAAAAATGGGTAGGGCGGGTTATTAACCCGCCCTACAGATTTCAATTTCGCTAGCAATATCCAATATCAATCCGCCTCCCACAGTGACGCACACCACACTGACAGGCGCGCGCAGACCGACGTTAAGGAGATATGATGCAACTCAATTTCAACGCACTGAATAACCTGAAAATTCAGTGGAAGCTTTTGCTGATTCCCGCCGTGATGGCGATTCCGATTGCTTATACGATTTACGCTTACAGCAAGGATAAATCGGGACAAATCGAGTTTTCCGCCAAAGAACAAATCGGTATGGATTACCTCGCGTCGGTGCGCAACGCGCATTTCAATATGTTGCGTTATCGCGGCTTGACGAATGCGATGTTACGCGGAGCCAGCGCCGCGCAAGGGCCGCGCACCGAAGCGATGGCCGCCGTGGATAAAGACCTCGCCGCAACTGAAGCGATTGACGGGCGCGAAGCTCCCGGCTATGGCCGCAATTACGGCGCGGTGTTGGAAGCGACGAGCGCGCTCAAGGGGCTTCAGCAAAAATGGAGCCAGATGAAGAGCCGCAACACGGGCAATCCGGCGGACGTGTTCAACGAAAACTCGCAGATGATTCAGACTACGGCTGATTTCATTCGCCTCGTGACCGACAAATCGAACCTCACGCTCGACCCCGATGAAGATTCCTATTACCTGATGGATTTGAGTTCGTTCCAAATGCCGGAACTGTTCGACACCATCAGTCAATTGGGCGGATATGGCGGCGGCATCGTCGCGGCCAAAGCCCTCACGGCGGAAGAGCGCGCGCAAATCGGATTCTTACAGCGTGAAATCGAAGGCCGTTTGACGAATTTCAAGAACGCTTTCGACAAGTCGCAAAACTATAATCCGGTGCTGCGCGAAAGTTTCGCGGGCAAGATTGACGTTGAGTTGCGCGAGATCCGCGATTTCAATGCCTTTGCGAGCAGCCAGTTGCTGACGCCTTCCGCCCTCAGCGGAGACGGCGTGCAATTTTTCAATCGCAACACACAACTCACCGACCGCTTGCGTACGTTGGAAGAATCCGTCACGACCGAGTTGGACAAGCTGCTCGACAAACGTATTGATAAATTCACCGGCGAGCGCAACTTTTCGTGGATGGTCAGCTTGATCGGTTTGTTGTTGGCGGGCATCGTGACCTGGCTCGTCACGCGCGCCATTCTCGGCCAGACCGAACAGATCACCGGCCTTATCGTCGAAGTCGAAAAAGGCAATTTCGACAAACGCATTCCCGTGCAATCTACCGACGAACTCGGACGCACGGCCAAAGCCTTCAACTCGATGCTCGACAACACCAAGGGCTTGATGCAATCGCGTGATGAACGCGACCGCATTCAAAGTTCGATCATGAAACTGCTCGACGAAGTAGCGAACGTGGCCGACGGCGACCTGACCGCCGAAGCCGAAGTGACCGAAGACATGACGGGCGCGATTGCCGACGCATTCAATTTCATGATCGTCAATCTGCGCGAACTCATCGGCAAGGTGAAAGACGTGTCTTATCAACTCAACGCGACGACGACCGATTCGGCGCAACATTCCGAACGACTCGCGCAAGGGTCGCAGGAACAATCAGAACGCATCACGCAAACTTCGACGGCGTTGACCGAAATGTCGGCGCAAATCGTGCGCGTCTCGCAATCGGCGGAATCGTCGGCCCAAGTCGCCGAACAGTCGCTCTCGACCGCGCGCAAAGGTTCTGAAGCCGTGCAAAACACCGTGCACGGTATGAACCGCATTCAGGAACAGGTGCAGGAAACCTCGCGCCGCATTCGCCAACTGGGCGAGCGTTCGCAAGAGATCGAAGAGATCGTGCGCCTCATCGAAGAAATCACCGACCGCACCGGCGTGCTGGCTTTGAACGCTTCGATTCAGGCTTCGGCGGCGGGCGAATACGGCCACGGTTTCGGCGTGGTCGCCAACGAAGTCGAACATCTCGCCACCCGTTCGGCAGAAGCGACCAAACGCATCAGCAGTTTGATTCGCGCCATTCAGAGCGGCACCGGCGAGGCCATCGTCGCTATGGATGAAGTGAAACGCGAGGTGGTCAATGGCGTAGTCATTGCCAATTCCGCAGGCGCTTCGTTGCACGAAATCGAATCGGTGTCAGGGCAACTCGCCAATCTCGTGCGTTCGATCTCGCACGCGACGCAACAACAGGCGCGCGGTTCTGAAGCCCTGTCGAACACGATGGGACAACTCGCGCAACTCACCAACCAAACCACTACGGGCGTGATGCAATCGGCGCTCACCGTACGCAATTTGGCTTCGTTGGCCGACGACCTGCGGTCATCGGTTTCGTCCTTCAAGGTGGCTGAGAACGAAGACAGTCTCAATGCCAGCGGAACGTTAGGCGGCGCGCAAGGCAGCCTGATGGCGCAGGCGGCGGCTCGTAACAATCGTTAAATTGGGAAATCAGGTGTGGCGCAAGATGCCATCTTGTGCCGCATCGTTCATTAGGAAAGTGCGATGAACGAATATCAAAATCAAGGCGTGGTTCAAGGCGCGCACGGCGGATTCAATCAACCTTCCGACCATCCGGCGGCGGCGGCGTTAATCACGCCCGAACTGTTGCACAGTTTCGTCGTCGAAGTGAAAGGCTATCTGCCGCGCATCGAAAACGGCATCGCCGAGTTTTTTGACGAACCGGCGGTGATGGAACGATTGGCCGAAGCGCACGGTTATGCCCACACCATCAAGAAGGCCGCGCACGTCATGGGCATGTTGCCGCTGGCGAACCTCGCGGAACGCTTGCAAGGTTTGCTCGAACAACTAGCCGTCGGCGCTTTGCCTTTGCAATGGACGACGTTGCAGGGCTTTCGACAAGTAGTCGCGCAACTCGGCATATACCTCGATCATTCGGCCATCGGTGGCGCGTTGCCGCCGACCGAATTGATCGAAGCCCTTTACACGCTCGAACATCCTTACGCCGTTGCCGCCGCGACAGAAGCCGCCAGCGCGCCCGTACCGGCCCCGGAACCCGTGCCCGAAACGTTAGCGCCGCCGCAAATGTATGTGCTGTCAGAGGAATTCCAACCCACTGAAGTTTCGTTCGAGACCGACCCGCTGGCCGAGCCGGCGACTGAGTATTACGCCGAACCGACGATTAACGCGCGCAACTCAGGACGGCTGACCATGCCTGAGGCAGCCGCAACGGAATGGCTTGCCGAGCCGCAGCCGATCATGGCCGACTTCCCGCCGGTTTACGTGTTGACTTCGCAATATGAAGCCGCGCCTTACGAAACCGACTACGACACGCCGCTGATGGCAGCCGCGTCTTACGCTGCCGATGGCGCAGCCCATACGTTCATTGCCAGCGAGTTAAGCCAGGAGCCGGAAAGGGAAGTCATATCCGAAAGTGCGCCGTTGATCGCTCCGGTGATTGATATGGAAACGGCGGAGGTGGCTGATTCGTACACGTCCGCGCCAACGCCGGATTGGTGGTCGCAACATTACGTCGAAGAAGCGGCGCAGTCGTCGCCTTACGCCGTTACGAGCCATCTCGAACCGCTGGCGGTCGAACCTGTCGCCGCTGCGGTGAGCGATTTTGCTTACTTGCAATCCGAAGTTTTGTCCGTCGTTGACGAACCCATTACAGAATTGCGTACGACGCAGGAATTGCCTGCGATTCGCCTTGAGGCGGGCTGTCCGCAATTCGCTGAAGTCGAAGCCGCACCGGAAATTTCGGCAGTGCCGCCGCCGCCGCCTGCGCCGCCTTATCCGTTCGTGCCGAAAACAACGTCAGGGGTTGATGTCGCTCTCATTGCTGACGCGGCATTGGCGGAAGACGACGTACCTACGCAAGAGTTGCCCAAGGCCGCGCCGATGCCGTGGGACGAACTGCCGTTGGAACCCATCTTTACCCTCGAAGCGGAAACGCCGGTCGCCGTTGCGTTCGTAGCGGAAGCCCCAGTGATTGAGGCTCCGGTGATGGAGGCTCCGGTGGTTGAGGCTTTGTTAGCCGAGGCTCCAGTGCCTG
>JABFSD010000057.1 GCA_013140935.1 Acidobacteriota bacterium | reverse complement strand
TTATCGAACGACCAGATATTCAGCGAATGTAACTTACTTTAATAACAATTATCGCAACTTCATCTCGCAGGAATTCATCGCCAACGCACCCGGACTCGGATTAGTCGCGCAAGCTCTGAATTTCGCCCGCGTCCGCATTCAAGGTTTAGAAGCTGACGGCGAATATTCGTTTAACTTGGGTAACTCAACCGTCACGCCGTTTCTGACGATGGCTTATACGCACGGCAACATTCTCGAAGCCGTGAATCCGTTTAACCAGACTAGCCTGCGCAACGTACCGGCGGATAACATCTCGCCCCTGCGGGCCATCGCCGGATTGCGCTGGAACGACGGGCGCGGCAGGTTTTGGGCGGAATACAACGTGCGCGCGCAAGCTAACGTAGACCGCGTGTCACCGCTGCTCAAAGACTCTCCGTTTTTAATCGCACAGGATTTATTGAGCCTTCGCGGCTTTGGCATTCAAAACCTGCGCGGCGGTTATAACTTCACGCGCGAAAACGGTCGCGTCGCTTTAACTTTCGGGTTGGAAAACGCCGCGAATAATTTCTATCGTGAGCAATTCCAGTTTGCACCTTCACGCGGACGGACGCTTACCATAGGTTTGTTATTCAAGTATTTCTAAATAGACAGGATTAACAGGATTTTCAGGATTGACAGGATGATGCTTTTGGAATGATTGCTTCGTTATTCAGAAAATGATTCTCCCACGAAGCAACACGAAGTTTTCACGAAGAGGAAAAAACTGTAACTCAAACCCTTCGTGTCTTCTTCGTGTGACTTCGTGGGAGGATGACTTTTCCTGAAAGGCGTAACATCACCATCCCAAAACAAATCCCGTAAATCCTGAAAATCCCGTAAATCCTGTCTAATTCAACATTGCCTATGCGTTACTTGCTTTCACTCATCTTCCTTACCATCTCAGTTTCGGCGCAATCACTCGACCCGTCTGCATATTTCCCCATCCGTCAAGGCGATGCGTGGACGTATGACTGGCAATACCGCATCGGCAAGCCGCCACCGCAAACCGTCAAGCGCACCCGCGCTTTTGAGGGCCGCGAATTCGTCAACACCGGCAATGTAGACAAACTCGCCAGCGAAAACGGTGATTACGCATTGTTCTCGTTAAACGAGTCGGGTTTGTGGCTGCACGGCGCGGCGGAATACGAACGCGACGTACGCTTTCTGTTCGATCCGCCCGTAGCCGTCTTAACCAAAACCATGAAACCTGGTGAACCGCTCAAGGCCGAGCAACTCGCCGAAGACGGCAAGATGCTGCGGCATTTTTCTTCGGTTTATGAAGTGCTGCCGAGTTACGACACGCCGATGGGCCGGTTTCAAGATTGTCTGAAAGTGACGTGGACGATGGAAGACGGTACGGCGTGGCACGCTACGACTTACTTCCTCGCGCGTGGCGTAGGCGTGGTCGGTTACGCCATCGAAGTCAAAACCAAAAGCGCCAAACCTTTCGAGATGTCAGTAGACGCGCGCTTGCGCATAGCGCAATTCGCGGGCAAGACCTTTCTCAAGACCGAAGATTTCAACCACTTCGCCGCGACCAAAAAATCAGCGCCTGAAAATTCAAAAGCTCGCGCGCTCTTTCGCAAAGCGCACGAGAGCCAATACACATGGGATAAAAAGTTTCCCGGCTTCACGGCTGAGTTTAGTTACTCGCGCGACAGCGGCGCGGCGGTGACTGGCAAGCTGCGCGTCACACGCGCTTATCGAATTGAAATTGAATGTGCCGACGCCACGGTCAAAGCCGCCACACACGCCGAGTTGAGCCAGTTCGTCAGCTATCGTCAGGCCAAACCTTTTGACGAACTCTATGCCACCGCGCAAATCGGCTTTGGCGACATTAACGATCTCACCACCGAAATCATCGTGAGCGACGACACCGCCACCGGTTCGAGCTTCCTGCTGCGCGACCGCGAAATCCTGCGCATCTCCCGCTCATACGGGCGCGTGCGCTTCGTCAATCAAGTCACCAGCCTCAAGACCGACGACCAACGCTTCATTGCCAATCAGGCGGAACTCACCTTTTACTCCAACGAAACCGGCACCCTTGTCGGCCAAACCAAATACACCGACCGCTATGACAAAATCGGTACTTACTGGCTCCCGCTCGAACGCCACAAAGAAGAATTCGCTAAAGGAAAGGCGAGTCAAGCTGCGTTGGTGTTGCGGGATGTTCGGTATGAAAAGTAAGGAAAGCTGCCCTAACTTTTATTTGCGAGTGATTCGATTCAGGCTACAAGCCTCAGCCCTTGCTCGCTATAATGCCAGGCGAAAGGAGCTTGCATCGAATGTCTACCTTAACGATTCAAAACATTTTGCGACAAATAGATGAATTGCCTTTACCTGAACAACGTCATTTGACTGAGTTGCTGATTGACCGAAGTGCCGGGCCGGTTTCGACGAAAACGTCACTTGATAAACGTCTGCCCAATCAATCCTGGCCTGAAGGAGACACGGCCAGACAATGGTTGCGCGAACACGCCAACGAATACGCTGGCGAATGGCTCGCGCTGGCCGGCGACCGTTTAATTGCGCATAGTTCCGATCGTGCCGCAGTACGCGCCGCACACCAAGCCGCCGGATTCGGCAATGGCGATGTCGTGCTGCATCGCGTCGCCGCCGCTGATGAGCCGCCTTTGATCGGAATCTGATCATGAGCAAAGTTCTTCATTTCGATTACGAGCATCGTTACGAAGACGACGACAGCGGCATTCCGATGTCGGTGAAATTGTCCTATGGCGGCATCACCATCGGCACGACTGCCAAAGTAGACCCCGGCTCCATTGTCTGTCTTTTCAGTCAGGAAGTATGTTTCACTTGAATATGAAATCTGCCCATTGACTCTACACCATCGCTAAAATAGACTGCGCTCCCCGTATCAAGCACTGGCCTGACGAGCCTAGAAATGGTGCCTTAGCCTCGTAGACCAGCGATTAACCCTACAAATCAAATACTCCGATTTGCTCAAGCTCATTGACAGTTTTGTCTTTCTGGCTATTATGGTGCAGCACGAATGCAGCATTAGTGATGCATCCGTGCTGCACCAGTGCCTCAAATGCAGTTTCCCTTTGGTGTACTCACAGACCCCCCAACTCTATATACAAGGAAAGGAAAACCAGAATGGCGAAAGAGAAAAGCAGTCGCGTAACAGCAACACTACTGACGTCGACTAAGCAAGCTCTTGAAAAGCTTGCTAATCAATACAAGATGAGTATGTCAGCATTTGTGCAAATGATGGTTGAGCGTGGAGTGTTCATAGAGGCAGTAATTGAGGCAGGTGGAGAAATTTTTATTAGGACTAAAGATGGAAAAGAGCTTCCTATTGCTAATCCAAAGTTTGAGCTAAAGCCAAAAAGCACTCAAAAGTTTTTATCCAAATAGGCCGGGTCTATTGTCAATACAACAGCCTTGTGCCTTCTAAAAGGAAAAGCGCACATGATAAAAAAGGGCGGGATCAAGGGTAGTATTGACAATACATCGCAGGGTAAAGTTGTTAAACCCAGAGCCAGACCAACCACAGGCACGAAAAAGAACGATAACTCATACTCCAACGTGGCGTTTCTTGCTTGGATTGAGTTATTGAGTTCTCGAATTGAAAAAGAAATCAAGCAACATGCCAAAGAGCATACACGATTGGTCAACCAACACGCTCAACAACAGATAGAAGACTTACGCATGTTGGTAGAGGTAATAAAATCTAGCAACAAGGGCGGTGGTGACCCAATGAATATTATGGTTAATATTCTTGCTCAGGAGAATGTGTCAATGCGAGACGCATATAGAGTCAATGGAGGTAACGTGATGAATAACGACACTATCAATATCAGCGAAATTAGCGGGCAGGTAGCTGCAATTGGGACTAACGTTCATGCACATGGCAACATCTTCAATCAATGGATGGAGTCAAAAGGAAACAGTTCCTTAGATGAACTAGCTAAAGACCTTTCGTCTTTGCGAGCAGCCCTTAAAGAGAACGCAACTGAGCCAGAACACGACGTTACGGTGGGAACTGTTGCGGGTGCCCAAGCTGCAGCTCAAAAAGGGGATGGCGCAAAAACCTTTGAGTATCTATCTAAAGCCGGAAACTGGGCGCTAGATGTCGCAACAAAAATAGGGGCATCCCTTGCTGCCGAAGCGATTAAAAGATCAATGATGTAGTACTCGCTGCTTTGTTTGCAGCAACCCTTCAACGATTATTCTTCGCGTGGCGAAGGCGGCTGCCTTTGGTCGTGGGTTTTCATCCTATCTAAGGCGGCGCAAACATTCCGCGTCGCCGTACCGACTCTCGAAAGTTGGCGGAAAAGACTAAACGGCCCACCCCCTTGCAGTCGCAGCGCAAACCCAATCCGCCCAATCGAGAGGATGAAGCGTGCGGCGAAAGCCAGGAAGTGCCCACATCTCACTGCATTTGGGCAGGCAGTAAAAGAAGCGGCGCAGCCTTCCTTTTTCCATCGTCCGCATTGCGAGAGACTAAAACAAGGAACGCTTTGCGGCTTTTCTGATTGCCCGCCCCGTTGCAGTGATGATGCGGGCGCTCCCAGGCGTTAGCGTTTCCAAGCGAAGGCGGCGCTGCTCCACGGCCAGTCGGCGGACGCGGCGCAAAGTCTCGCAGCGACGGGATTGTTTTCGAGGTATTCCACCGCTTTGTGAAAGTGGCGTTCGTTGCGGATGTAGCGATCAAACGGTTTCTTTTGCCAAAGCTGGCCTGCGCGTTTGAGCAAGCGATGGGTTCGTTGGCAGTGAAGCTCTCCACGAACGTGATTAGGCTTGTTGTTCCTGCCATTGCATAACGCGGGCGTGAATCTCATCTATGTTCTGATCGCCTCAATAGTCTTTGATCTCTGCCACCGAAGCGCCCTTTCCGCGTTCGAGCAATACGACAAATTGTCTAGCCTGTGGCGGATGGCACGTAGGCAAAGGTGTGGTCAAGCGTTTCTGCCGCGAATCAGTGTCGAAGGAAGCCCATTATTACTTCCACCAAAATCAAAATGATGACGATCCATTCGAGCGTATAGCTTTGCGCGGTATGTACGCGGTCGTTGAGCAGTTGGTAAAACTCTGAGGCTACGTCGAGCTTTTGTTTGATTTGGCGTTCCCACTCTTGCAGGTTGAAACGTTGCGCGGCTAAGTCATGCAGGCGGGCCAGATATTGATTGCCAATGAGTTTCAGGGCGTTCTCGACGCGCTCTGAGAGCAAAGCCGATTCGATGCGCAACTCGGCCAAATCCTGAATCGCTTTGGCGTAAGGGTTGCGAAAAGGGATCGCTTTTTCTTTCGGCTGGCGAATCAGTCGCGCGTATTCTTCCAACTTTTGATCGAGTTGCGCGTCAACATAACGTGCTTCGAGCAATTCGACGTTGAGCAATTCGAGTACGTTAAGCGTGTCTTCATAATCGGCGTCATAAATGATCGCCGCATTCCAATCTAACAACACCAAATCATCCTGATAATAAGAAATGCGTTGGCTCAGGGCTTCGGTTTGTGAGTCGGGGCTGAGCGGCTTGCGTTCAAAGCGTAAGGTTTGCGCGAGCGTTCCGCCGTGTTGCGCCAACAGCTTTTCCGCCGAACTCGCGGTCTCGAATTTTTCGATTACGAACAAATAGTAATCTTCGACCATCGTCGAGAGCGCGGGTTTGGTA
>JABFSD010000001.1 GCA_013140935.1 Acidobacteriota bacterium | reverse complement strand
CCGTGGACGCCGGCGGCGGTGCTCATCAATGCGCAAGGCCGCATCGCCAACGCCGTGGCGACGGGCGATGCCGCGATTCGCGCGCTGGTGACTTATGCCGTAGCGACCAGTGACGCGGCGGCTCCGATCAAGCTGGGCGGTTCGTTGTTTAACGTAGGCGAACCGGCTCCGCGTTTTGCGCTGCCTGATTTGCAAGGCGCAGAGGTCGCGTTCGATTCATTATTGACGCGGCATACGTTGTTGCTGTTCTGGAATCCCGGCTGCGGCTTTTGCAAAGCGATGGCCGAAGAGTTGAAACGCTGGGAAGCCAAACCTGCTTCAGCAGAAACGCAACTGGTGTTTGTTTCCACCGGCGAACGCGACGAGATCAAGGCGGGCAGCGCGGGCTTCCGTTCGACGTTTTTGCACGATCAGGAAAACGACATTGCGCCGCTGTTCGGTGCGAACGGTACGCCTTCGGGCTTGATGCTCGACGCCGAAGGCCGCATCGCTTCGAGCCTGGCGGTGGGCGAACGCAACCTGCTGGCGTTACTGGGTGTGCGCAAGATTGAACTGCCTTTGGCGAAGGGCGCATAACGGAAAACCGCGTTCGTAGTTCCGCCTTTAGGCGGCGTCTTTAGGCGGCGTGGTTTGGGTAAGCGAAGCAGCCGCCTAAAGGCGGAACTACGAACGCGTACGAATAATGTTTTTTCTTCCTTTCATTGACTCGCATGATGAAGCCGCCGATTGCACGGCGATCTTCGCCTTTCGCGCGTTCGGCGTGCGCATCGGCGTGCGTACGAATGAGACTGCGTTGCTTGAGCATCTGACCGAAGCCTATCCGCCCCTGTGGCAGCCGCTCGCATTCACCGATGAACCGCTGCGCGTAGATCGTATTTTTACGTTGCGTGCCACGCGGTCGAAATTCACCTTGTTGGGAGCAGACGGCTTCAGCGTGCGCAGCCGCCGAGCCGCCATCGAAGACCTCGAACGCCGCATCAAAATCTATGTAGCAGAAATGGCTCCGCGCCGCGTGTTCGTGCATGCGGGCGTCGTCGCGTGGTGCGACCGGGCCATCGTGATTCCGGGCAGTAGCTATGCAGGCAAGACCAGTCTGGTGGCTGCGCTGGTTAAAGCCGGAGCGACTTATTACTCAGACGAATACGCCGTCTTCGATTTGCAAGGCCGCGTAAACGCTTATCCGCAACCGCTGGCGATTCGTAAGCCTGATTCGGGTTCGTCGCGGCAATACAACACACCTGCTGCGAAATTAGGCGGCGTGACGGGAACCAAACCTTTGCCGGTGGGACTGGTATTCGTCAGCCAATATCAAGCCGAGGCACGCTGGCGACTCACGCCGTTGTCAGCCGGACAGACTACGCTCGAACTGTTTGCCCATACTGTGCCAGCACGTCGCAAGCCTGCGGTCGTGTTGCCTACGTTGAGCAAAGTCGCGGCGCAAGCCAGCGCCTATAAATGCAAACGCGGCGAAGCCGATGCGACGGCGGCGCGTGTGTTGCATTTGTTGGAAGACTCCCCGCACAACTGACATATCACATTCCCATTTGCATCCCGCAGGTTTCAGTGTAGACTGCGCGCGTCATCGCAGCCCATGCAACGTGGGGCGCGATGAACAACCAATCAATACTCACCATATTCACCACGACTGACTTACTTAATTGCTGGCGCTTTTGTTGGATGGAAACGAAGCCTGGAAATGTCAGGCCGACCCTGGCGCAACCGTTATAACTCGACGGCTGCCGGTTTATTGGCTCGACGCGCGTTCTACTTACTAAGTGCGCGTCCCTAACCTTTGGAGTTTATCAATGCAGAAGTACATCAGACTAAGCGGGCTTTTCCTGCTGCTGCTCACGCTGTCTATCGCGGCGCTTGCCCAAACGACCAGCGGTACGATTGCGGGCAACATACAAGACCCGAACGGCGCAGCCGTGGCAAATGCGACTGTTACTATCAAAGACGACGCGCGCGGTTTCTCGCAAACGGCGACCACCGATGCAGACGGTCGGTTTATTTTCCCAACCCTGGCTCCTTCAACTTATAAGTTAAACGTGGAAGCCTCAGGCTTTAAGAAGCAGGAGCGTACGGGTGTATTGCTCGTAGCAAATGACAGACTCACGCTTGGTGACCTTAAGTTGGAAGTCGGTCAAGCCAGTGAGACAGTCACCATAACTGCGGAAGCGACACTTTTGCAGGCTGAAAGCGCAGAGCGTTCTACTGCCATTCAAGGAGAGATCGTACGCAGCATCGCTGTGAATGGACGCGGCTTTACGCCGTTGGCATCGATTACGCCGGGCGTAATCTTCAACACCAATAACGGCGTAGCGGACGCGATTCAGAATATGAGCGCGAATGGCGTGCGCCCCAGTTCAAACAACATCCAATTAGACGGAGTGTCGGTAGTAGACACAGGTAATAACGGCACGTTGCTGAGTCTTAACCTTGATGCGATTGCCGAATTCAAAGTGCTGACATCCAATTATCAAGCGGAATATGGTCGCTCATCGGGTGCGCAAATCAGCGCCGTGACGCGCGGCGGTACGCGCGAATTTCATGGCTCGGCTTATCTTTTCCGTCGTCACGATGGGATGAATGCCAACACCTGGATCAATAACCGCGACAAGATTATTGGCGCTGACGGGAAAGGACTGTTTAACAAACCGCGTCTTGATCAACGTGACATTGGTTTCGCGATTGGCGGGCCGATTTACATTCCCAAGGTATTTAACACCGACAAACAAAAGCTTTTCTTTTTCTGGAATGAAGAACATCAGAAACGACTGGTACCTCAAGCGGCTCCGGTTCGTGTAAGTGTGCCGACGGCGCTGGAACGGGCAGGCGATTTCTCTCAGAGCGTGGATCAATCAGGTGCCAGGTTTAGTTTGATTCGTGATTTTCAATCAGGTCTGCCTTGTACGACGGCAGATACTCGCGGCTGTTTTCAAGCGGATGGACAACTGGGGAAAATTCCAGCGAATCGGTTATACGGACTTGGCCTTAATATCTTAAAAATTTATCCCACGCCCAACGTTCCGCAAGGCTCCGGCTTTAACTATGAAACGCAAGCCTTGACGTCAAATCCGCAACGGCAAGATTTGGTTCGTATTGATTACAACTTGTCGAATGCCTGGCGCGTAGGCGGGCGTTACGTCAGAGTTTCTAACGTCAACGTGCAACCTTATGGCTCATTCGTGCTGGCATCGAACCTTCCTGATTACAATGTCATCCTGCCGCAACCGCGTAACACTTACGCCGTTACGGTGACTGGTTCGCTAAACCCCACAACGATTTTAGAAGCCACTATCGGCGGCAGCCACAATGCGATTGACATCAATCCCAACAACCAGAAATTCAATCGTGCCGGGTTGGGCTTGACGGGCATTCCCGTAATCTATCCCGGCGCGGTGCAAATTGATTCGCCTCCACGTTTCTGTTTCGGCGGTACTTGCGGAACGAATGGTCGAGTCGCGAATGGCCCGAACATCGGTTCCAACAATTCACCTTTCACCAACTTCAATACCAACCGCGATTGGTCAGGCAGCCTTTCGAAAATCGTAGGGCAGCACAACCTCAAGACCGGTGTCTTCTGGCAAAATAGCTTCAAGCCGCAAAGCAGCTTCGCCAACAATAATGGCGTGTATGATTTCGGCAATGACGCGAACAATCCGCTCGACACTGGCTTCGCTTTTGCGAACGCAGCGCTTGGCATTTATCGCAGCTTCCAACAGGCTTCGGGTTATTACATCGGCAAGTATCGCTACAACAACCTGGAGTTTTTCGCACAAGATAACTGGAAAGTGACTAGCCGCTTGACGCTTGATTACGGCATGCGCTTTTACTACATCCAGCCCCAATTCGACGAAGACTTGCAAACGGCGAACTTCCTGCCCAATCGTTTCAACGCAGCCGATGCCCCGCGTCTATATCGTCCGGTTTGTATCAATAACGCGGCCAGTTGCGCGCCCGGTTCAGCAACTCGTCGTGCAGTTGATCCTAGTTTGTTAGCTACTGGTTTCATTCCGACTGCGGCGAATACGATTGACGGCGTTTATATCGGACGCATTGTGCCAAATACTGGCAAGTTGTTGAACGGCCTCTTCCAAGCAGGCGCAGGCATTGAAAAAGGTCTGTATCGCAATCGCGGCATTCATTTCGCGCCGCGTTTCGGTTTTGCCTTTGACGTGAAAGGCGATCAATCCATCGTTGTTAGAGGCGGTGGTGGTATGTTCTATGATCGTCCGCAAGGCAACACGGTGTTTGATTTGTTGCGTAATCCGCCGACGACGCTTGAACCGACTTTCTTTTAGGGTCGTATGCAAGACATCGGCTCAGGCCCGATCATTCTGGCTCCTCCAGGCTTGGTCGCGTTTGATCGTGAGGGCAAAGTGCCGACGACTTACTCCTACAATTTGGGTGTGCAGAAGAAACTGCCCCTTGATTCGGTTTTAGACGTTTCCTATGTGGGATCATTGGGTGTGCATCAAATTCAATTGCGTAACATCAACGCGCCCGCTTATGGCGCTGCCTATTTGCCGCAAAATCAAGACCCCACGCTGGCGGCGAGTGCAACGCCCGGTGCGACGGCGCTTCCGGTTGATTTGCTGCGTCCCTATCAAGGTTTCGGTGACATTCAATTCCACGAGCCGTCGTCCAGTTCGAACTATCACTCATTGCAGCTCTCGTGGAACCGCCGCTTTAGAAAAGGGCTGTTGTTAGGTGTCACACATACATGGAGCAAGGTGCTGGGCACGCAATCGGCAGATCGCCCCGGCATCGCAGCTTTTGGCGCACCCAACAACTTTGACCAACGCCGTACGAATTATGGGCCGCTCGATTTCGACCGTCCGCATAATTTCAATGTGAATTGGGTTTATGAACTGCCCAATTTTGCGAAAAACAAGGCGTTGGGCTATGCGGCCAACAACTGGCAACTATCAGGCATTTACCGATACCAAACCGGTGCGCCTTACAACGTTGGCATCAATGTTCCTGGCATCTCGCCTTACACCTTGACGGGAACGCAAACCATCGAAAGTGCGCGTGTCGCTTTGCTTGGCAATCCAGGTTTGGGTCGCACCACAGATCCTTATCGCCAGTTCGATCCGGCGGCTTTTGGGCTGCCCAAAACTGGTAGTCTCAGTTTGGAATCTGGTCGTAATTTCCTTTATCGCAACCCCATCAATAGCTGGGATATGTCGCTCTCAAAGGAATTCCGTTTTACCGAAAAGACCAAGATCGAATTTCGTTTGGACGCATTCAACGCGCTCAATCACACGCAATTTGACGGGGTCAACAGCACGATCAACTTCACCAGCTTAACCAACCCGACGCCGACCAATCTGGCTTCGCCCAACGTGATCGTAAATGCGAACGGTTCAATTAACCGTGCGCCTTTGACTGGTTTTGGCGCTGTTACTTCGGTTCGTCCACCGCGTAATTTGCAGTGGTCTATGCGCTTCGAGTTTTAAGCGTAAATTGTTTTAGGCTACAGGCCGGATTCTTTTCACGAAGAGTCCGGCCTTTTTTCCAATGGGCAGTGCGGGACGCTGGCGCACCAAATACAAAGTGAGGCAGTGATGAACAAACAACGAAGAACCTTATTGCAAGGCGCAGCTACATTGGCAGGCAGCGCATTGGTTCCTCTCGGCACGAGTGCCGAAACTA
>JABFSD010000845.1 GCA_013140935.1 Acidobacteriota bacterium | reverse complement strand
TTATCTCGTCTTTCAATCGTTCATCGTTGACGTATTCGGCGCGCTCGTTCTCATCGGCGTCGGCGTGGCCTTCTGGCGGCGCGTCAAGCTCAAACCCGCCAAGCTGGTTTATACCGAAGAAGCCGAGATGATTTTGCTGGCGATCTTCGTCATTGCGTTGACCGGCTTTCTGGTCGAAGGCTGGCGCATCGCGGCGACCAACGACCCGTGGGGCGCGTGGTCGCCGTTCGGTTATTTGATCGCCGTCGTTTCAAAAACGATCTTGCCGACGGTGATGCTTGAACATTTGCATTTGGTCTTTTGGTGGATGCATGCGGTGCTGGTGTTCGGCTTCATCGCGTGGGCTCCTTACACGAAGATGTTGCACGCGCTGACGGGGCCGCTCAACATTTACACCGCGCGGCTCGAACCTTCAGGCGCGTTGCTCAAGACGATTGATTTTGAAAAGGCCGAAACGCTCGGCGTCAAAACGCTCAATGGCTTCACCTGGAAAGACCTGCTGGATTTCGACGCTTGCACCGAATGCGGGCGCTGCACTGCGGTTTGCCCTGCCCACACCGCAGGCAAGACGCTTTCGCCGCGCGACATCATTCTCGATTTACGCAGCCTGATGCGCAGCGACGATGAACAACATTTGGTGCATTCGGTGAACGCCGCGAGTCCCGATGCGCTCTGGGCTTGCACTACCTGCGGCGCGTGTATGGAAGCTTGTCCGGTTTTCATCGAACAGATGCCCAAGATCGTAGACCTGCGCCGCTTTCTCGTGATGGAAGAAGCCGCGTTTCCCGACACGATGGCCGATGCCGTGACTTCGCTCGAATCGCGCGGGCATCCGTTCAAAGGTGCGCAAGCCGGACGCATGGATTGGGCGGAAGGCTTGAACGTCAAGACGCTCGCGGATGCTGCGGCCGAAGCGCGCGAGGCCGATGTCTTGCTTTGGGTGGGTTGCGGCGGCGCGTTGCTCGAACGCAATCAAAAGGTCGTGCGAGCTACGGCGCAGTTGCTTGAAAAGGCGGGCGTCAAGTTTGCGGTGTTAGGCCGCGAAGAAAAATGTACGGGCGATCCGGCGCGGCGCATCGGCAATGAGTTTTTGTTCGAGATGCTGGCGAAAGAAAACGTCGAGACGCTGAATGGCTATCACGTCAAAACCATCGTCACCTCGTGCCCGCATTGCTTCAACACTTTTCGCAACGAATACCCGCACTTCGGCGGGCAATACGAAGTCTTTCATCACAGCGAATACCTTGCGCGGTTGGTGAGCGAAGGCAAGCTGCAACCGGCGGCGATGAATGACAAAACGGTTACTTATCACGACCCCTGCTACCTCGGACGCCACAACGGCGTATTCGATGCGCCGCGCCAACTCGTGCAAATTTCGTCGCGCAACGTCGTCGAGATGGAACGCAATCGCGCCAATGGATTTTGTTGCGGCGGCGGCGGCGGCATGAGTTTCGTAGACGAACCCAAAGACCAGCGCGTCAATCAAGTCCGTGCGCAAGAGGCCGTGGATACCGGCGCAGATGTCGTAGCGGTCGGCTGTCCGTTTTGCATGACGATGCTCGAAGACGGCGTCAAAGCGCGCAAAGGTGAACGCGAGGTGCAGGTGATGGATGTGGCTGAGTTGTTATGGCAATCGGTGAAACATGAATAAGCCCGCTGCAAAAACCTCGAAGCCCAAAGCCGAACGGCAGGATTACGACTCGCCGTGGAAAGAAGTGTTGGAACAGTTCTTTGAGCAATGCTTCGAGTTTTTCTTTCCTGAAGCGCACGCCGCGATTGACTGGTCGCGCGGCGTAGAGTTTCTCGACAAAGAGATGCAACAAATCGTCGCCGATGCTGAATTGGGGCGGCGCTTGGCCGATAAGCTGGCGAAGGTCTGGTTGCGCGACGGCACGGAATTGCGCGTCATCGTCCATCTCGAAGTGCAAGGCGAACGGCAACGCGAGTTTGAAGAACGCATTTATGTTTACAGCTTCCGCAGCTTTGATCGTTACCGTTGCCCGGTTGCGAGCTTTGCGATTTTGACGGATGAACATCCGAACTGGCGTCCGAGCGAATTCAGCTATCGCGCACTCGGCACGGAATTGCGGTTGAAATTCGGCAGCTTGAAACTGCTCGACTTTGCAGCGGACTGGAACAAGCTGGCAGCGAACCCCAATCCGTTTGCGGTCGTAGTGATGGCACATCTCAAGGCGCTCGAAACCAAACGCGCGCCGCAACTGCGTTATCGTTGGAAGCTCGAAATCATCAAAGGGCTTTATGATCGTGGGTATAGCCCGCTGTATGTGCGACAATTGATGCGCTTCATTGATTGGGTGCTGCGGCTGCCCATGGAATTGGAGCCGCACTTCAAAGCTGATCTGGCAAAGATCGAGGAGGAACATAGAATGCAATACGTTACGAGTTGGGAACGGCTTGGTCGGGAAGATGGCTTAAAAGAGGGGCTGCAAAAGGGCGCGACAGCAATAACCTTGCGACAGTTACAGCGCAAAGTAGGTGTACTCAGCGCGCGTGTCGAAAAACGCATTCGCACGTTACCGCTCGAGACGGTCGAACGACTGAGCGAAGCCTTGCTTGATTTCAAAACCTCGCGCGACTTGAATGTGTGGCTAAAGGAACACGCCAAATGAAGCTGTTGGTCAGCGCCTGCTTGCTCGGGCAAAAAGTTCGTTACGACGGTTCTGACAAAGGTCAAAACAGCGCCTTGCTCAACGAATTGATTACGGAAGATCGCGTCGTAACCATTTGCCCTGAAGTCGCAGGCGGATTGGGCGTGCCGCGCTTGCCGGCGGAAATTCAAAACGGCGCAGGCAATGGCGTGTTGAATGAACAAGCGCGCGTACTTGATTCATCAGGCAAAGACGTGACAACCGAATTTGTGAGCGGCGCGCAACAGGCACTCGCGCTCGCGCAAGCTCACAACATCCGCGCAGCCATTCTCAAAGCGCGCAGCCCTTCGTGCGGCAAGGCGCAAATTTATGACGGCACGTTTGGCAAACGATTGATCGACGGCAGTGGCGTGACGGCGGCTTTGCTGGAACGGCACGGCATCAAGGTTTTTAACGAAGACGAAATCGCGGCGGCGCTTGATTACGCCGCACAACTCAAGAACGAGGATTAACGCCATGGACTTACGATTGACTCCCGATGAAGAGCAGTTCCGCGATGAATTGCGCGCGTGGCTCGCGGTGAACGTGCCGACCGATTGGAAAGCCGCAAGGGAAGAAGGCGGCGGTACGGAACATTTCGAGATGCTGCGCCAATGGCAGCGGAAAGTTTATGACGCAGGCTGGGCGAGCGTATCGTGGCCGAAGGAGTACGGCGGACGCGGCGCAGGCATCATTCAGCAAGCCATCTTTCAGGAAGAATGGGCGCGCGCCGAAGCTCCGCCGCTCGTGAATGTGTTGGGGCTTTATTTGATCGGCCCGACGATCATCGCGGCGGGTACGCCCGAACAGAAGACGCGCTTTCTTTCCAAAATTGTTTCGGCGGAAGAAATCTGGTGTCAGGGTTTTTCTGAACCCAACTTCGGCAGCGATGTAGCCGGGTTGGCAACCAAAGCCGTGCTGGACGGCGATCATTTCGTCATCAACGGACAGAAGATTTGGACGAGTTATGCGCACGTCGCCGATTGGTGTTTACTGCTGGTGCGCACTGACCAGAACGTACCCAAGCACAAAGGCATCACCGCCCTGCTCGTAGACATGCATTCGCCCGGCGTCGAAGTGCGTCCGCTCAAACAGATCACGGGCGACGCCAGTTTCAACGAAGTCTTTTTCAGCAACGTCCGCGTGCCGGTCGCCAACGTGTTGGGTGAAGTCAATCAAGGTTGGAAGACGGCGATCACTACGTTGATGAACGAACGCGCCAATCTGGGCGGCAGCACGTATATCGGCTTCAAGCGCAATCTCGAAACATTGATCGAACGAGTCCGCGCGACCAAACGCAACGGCAAGGCGACGAGCCAGGATCCGTTGGTGCGGCAGAAAATCGCGCAAGCCTATCTCGAACTCGAAGTCTTTCGGCTGAACAATACGCGGTCGTTGAGCAAGATCAGCAAGACGGGTCATCCCGGCCCTGAAGGCTCGATTCTCAAAATTTTCTGGAGCGAATATAACCAACGCTTCCAGCAAACCGCGATGGAAGCCCTCGGCCCGCACGCGCAATTGCATTCGTTCGATAACGGCGCATGGGCCTTTAATTATTTGCGTACGCGCGCCAACACCATTGAGGCAGGCACGAGCGAGATTTTGCGCAACATCGTGGCAGAGCGCGTGCTGGGCTTGCCCAAGAGTTACTGATGTGAAGAATTCACGACGGAGGTAACAGTTATGCAAACCGTACTTGAGAACGTTTTAGACAATGAACCCATTATGCAATCAGAGCGCATTTGGACGGCGTCGGAGCTACGCAAGCTCCCTGCCGCCGAGCGTGATGCGATACTGAGCGCCGCCGCTGCGCTGGCTGAGGCTGATTACCGGAACGATCCTGAATTGACGGCCTTTGAAACTTTTGGCGAGGGAGACCTTTATGGCTTTAGCTCCTCCACCACAACGCGGTGAAATCTGGCTCATAGATTTTGAACCGGCAGTGGGAGCGGAAATCCGCAAGATACGCCCCGCCTTGGTCATCAACCTGGATACGATTGGACGTTTGCCACTGCGTATCGTTGTGCCGATTACGGATTGGAAGCCGCATCAGGTGCGCTTTCCGTGGTTCGTGAAATTACCTGCTACACCCGCCAATGGATTAGCGAAAGATTCCGGCGCCGATACCTTTCAAACCAAGTCCGTCGCTGAGGATCGTTTCGTGCGCTGGCTTGGCAACGTAACGCAAACGCAATTAGACGAAGTAGCTTCAGCCATCGCCCTATGCGTTGGCGCACCTTGAATCAACGAATAACTCAATATGGATTTCGATCTCGATAAAGCACAACAACTCTTACAACAATCAACGCGCGAATTTTTTGCGCGCGAATGTCCGCCGGAAAAAGTACGCGCGTTGATGGCGACGGATACGGCGTATGACGACGCGCTGTGGCAAGGCATCGCCGATCAGGGCTGGACGGGGCTGCTCATCCCCGAAGAATTCGCGGGGCTGGGTTTGACTACGATTGAATTGGCCGTCGTGGCCGAAGAGATGGGACGCGCGTGTTTGCCGTCGCCGTTTTTGTCTACGGTATGGGCGGCGACGCTGATTGATCGCGCGGGCAGCGACGGACAGCGCGCGCAATACCTCGAAAAGATTTCGTTGGGCGAAATCAAGGCCACCGTCGCGCAATTAGAAGAGTCCGCCGACTGGCATCAGGCTTCGATTGAATTGCGCGCGGAAAAAGACGGCGCGAACTATCGGCTGAACGGACGCAAAGAGTTCGTGACGGATGCCGCCGTCGCCGACTTGATCGTCGTCGTAGCGCGCGATGACAACGGCCTCGTGTTGTTGCCGATTGAACGCAAGGCGAGCGGCGTGACGATCACGGCTACGCCGGGGATTGATGCGACGCGCAAGTTATATGCGATTGATTTCGCCAACGTCGCCGTGCCGCAAACGAATGCGCTCACCGGCGGATTGAAAGCCGAGCAGGCGCTCGAAGCCGCAACCGATGTCGCGTCAGTCACGCTGTGTGCAGAACTCGTCGGCGGCATGCAATGGACGCTCGATGCG
>JABFSD010000941.1 GCA_013140935.1 Acidobacteriota bacterium | reverse complement strand
CGTTGGTCGCCGTCGGCAAAGACGTATTGATGGTGATGCTCATCGCGTCGCTTGCAGGGAATCATTTCCTGCGGCGGCGTTCGTGGTATGTCAACGCGCCGGTCTATTGGCTCGCGCTGTTTGCGCTCACGGCGACGCTGGCGGCTTTCACTGCGCCCGACGTAATGCGCGGCGCGTTGCAATTGCGCTTTTTGTTGCTCTATCCGGCGCTGATCGTCGTGGCGGCGAACGCGCTGGAATCCGCCGCCGATGTGCAGCGGCTCGTGCGGCTGCTCGCTTTTGTCGGATTAGTGACGGTGGCTTACGGCATTTTGCAGTATTTCACGCTCTTTGATGTGCCTTACCGGACGAGCGGCGGCGACGTCTCGCTGCGTATGGGACGATTCGACGATATGGCCGTCGTCTCGACCTTCGCCTCGCGTCCGGCCTTCGGCGGTTGGCTCGTAGCGATCTTCTTGTTGCTTCTGAATTTCAGCAACTTGGGGAACAGGCTGAGTGGGCGGTTGTGCCGCAGCGCAGCAATAGTAGGGACGCTGCTCTGCGTGGTGCTGACTTACAGCCGCACCACTTGGCTTGCCTTGTTGATCGGCGCGCTGGTGACGCTTTGGCTCAAAGACAAAATGAAAGCGACGCTCTGTGTGCTGGCGCTCGGCGCATGCGTCGTGCTGTTTTATGTCACGCAAACTTTCATGGCGTCTGCATCATTAAGCGAAGCCGCGACGAGCAGCGAATCTATGGAAGTCCGTTTGAGTTATTGGCCGATGGTCTTTCGCCACGTCGTAGCCAATCCCTTCGGCTTAGGCTTGGGAACCGTCGGCGGCCCGCATTTGTTTGAAGCGGGCGCGCAAGCCGATGCATACGGCAATTTGCAATACGACCAGTTCGCCAACTTCGACCCACAAGCGGAACTCGGCCCCAACAACAGTCTGATGGTGACAGACAACACCTTTTTGAAATTGCTGGTGCAAGGCGGCTTTCCCTTGTTGCTGGCGTTTCTCGGCTTGCTGGTCACGACGATTCACTTGCTGGCGAACATGCTGCGGCAAACGCCCGCTGGCTGGCAGCGCGAATTGCTGATCTGGATCGCAGGCTGTCTCGCCGCGCTGCTGACCATCTTTATGTTCGTAGACTTTCTCGAAAGCGGGCCGCCCATCGCGCTCTATTGGCTCGCCATCGGCATGCTGTGCTGCCTGCGAAAATTCGCTATTGCAGGCTGTAGCGCGGATTAGTAATCCGCGCTACAGCCTGCGCGAGCTTCGATCTAAACGCCTAATTGATGATGAGTACACCGATTCTCTTGTCCTGCCAATTCGGAGCGGCTTATGGCGGCGTACAGCATTCGCTGCTCGATCTGGTCAAGCACCTTGATCGGCGGCGGTTTCAACCGATGGTGCTGTGTGCGCCCGAAGGCGGCATCTCGGAACTCGTCGTGCGCGAACAGGCGCTGGTGCGTACGGTCGGCTCCGGCCAGTTTTGGCGCTACAGCCACAAACATCCGTTCGGCACTTGTGTTGATGTGACAACCGTGGCGCGCGCCATCGTGCAGTTGGCGCGCACCGAAGGCGTGCGGTTGGTGCATGCCTTTGACGGCATGGTTTTTTTCGCAGCGACGTTGGCACAACAACAATGCCAAGACCTGCGCGTGATCTGGCTGGATTCCGGCTTCAATCTTTATCGTTATCACTTTCGGCTCGTGATGCGTTGGTGCTTTCCGCGCGCTGCTCGCGTCGCCGCCGTCTCGCACATCAGAGTGCAACAGTTGTTGGCCGAAGGCCTAGACCCGGTGAAAGCCGCCGTGATGCCGCTGGGCACTGACTTTCATTTGCGCAAACTCGCGCCTGCTTCGCTTGATTCATCGCCTGACGCGCTGCGCATCGGCATCGTCGGGCGGTTGGTTCCGATCAAGAACTTCGAATTGTTTTTGCGCGCCGCCCAGCTTGTCGCTGCGCGCCATCCGCACGTGCAATTCGTCATCGTTGGCGGACAGGGCTTGTTCCCCGCAGAGATCGCTTATCACCGAAGTTTGTTGCGCCTCGTGGATGAACTGGGTTTGCGCGAGCGCGTAGCCTTTCACGAACCGGTCGAAGACATTGCGCCGTTGCTCAACACCTTTGACGTGCTGGCGTGTACTTCGCATCTGGAAACTTTCGGGCGCACGCTGATCGAAGCGATGGCTTTGTCGAAGCCGGTCGTCGCCACGGCAGTGGGCGCGATTCCCGAAGTCGTCAAAGATGGCGAGACGGGTTTTCTCGTCGCGCCCCCGCGTGACAAAAACGATGCGGCGAGCTTTGCCGCACGGCTCAATCAGTTAATCGAAGACCCCGCCTTGCGCGCGCAAATGGGACGGCGCGGTTACGAACGTGTCTTGCAACATTTCGACGTGCGCACCGTCGCACGGCGTTGGGAGCAAATGTATGCAGAGCTATTGGCAACATAACGACAAAGTCAGGCCAGCGTGGGAGGACACATCCGCCAGCGCCCCTGCGGCCAACGTGATCGAGATTGACGCGCGGGTCGTCACACCCAGCGTCGCGCGCGCCAGCTTCGACATCGCCTCTGCGACAGAGGTTCCTGCCGCCGCGCTGACGCAATTCTATGAACGCATGTATCCAGCGCGGGCGGCCTTTCTCGCAGCGCATTGGCGCTGGCTTTATCGCATCGGCGCACACGATGGGGCGACGGGACCGCTGGTCGCGTTGGATGGAGAAACGGTCATCGGACACATCGGTGCCATTCCGATGTGCTTGCGCGCAGGCGAAGACACGCGCCCAGCAGTTTGGGACCTAGACTTTGCCGTGCTGCCTGAATATCAAGGCCGCAAGGTCGGCACACAATTGATGCGAGTACAGCGCGAGCAATATCCGCTGCACGTCGCTTTCGGCAATGAAAAATCTGCGGGTGCGGTGACCAAAATCGGCTGGCAACTCAGCCAGGAAACCCACAGCTTTCAGTTGTTGCTGCGTCCCGAATGTCATCCGCAATTTCGGCATTCGAAGCTCGCCGTTGTAGGCCAATCCTGTGGATGGATAACGCGGCGGCTGTGGGCGGCGCGCGCTAACCAAGGAAGTGATTTGATCGTCAGCCCCGCTACCGTCACCGAACTCGCACGTTTCGCGCAGCCGCCCTCTGACCCGGCGCTGCACGTCGCGCGTTCAACGAAGTTTTTGCATTGGCGCGTCTTGCAGCATCCGCAAGCAACGGAACATTGCGTGTTGCGCTTCCCGGTCAACGCGATGACGGAATATGCCTTGCTGGCACGGCGTTCAGAGCAGGACGGCTTTCGACGCTTGCACTTGCTGAGCTTGATGGCCGAGCCGTTTGACGCCAACGCACTCGCACGCTGTTTCGCCAGTGTGGTGCGCTGGTGTCTGAGCGAAGACATACACCGCGTGCTTTTCGTAACGAGCCGCCCGGCCATCGCGCGCGTTGCGCGAACGTGGTTTCCGCTCAAGCGGTCGTTGCGTTTTTTGGCTTACGCCGAGGATGAAGCCGGATGGCGCTACCTGACCGCTCATCCACATCATTGGGAATGTTTGGATAGCGATTTCGATCTGGCGGTTTAGGAAGGAAACGATGCAATACGGAGAGTGTTGCATCAGGCGTTAAGGATTTGTTTGAAAATAACCTGATGGTTGGGGCGCATCGTTTAGAGTACCGCCTTAGGCGGAATCGGAGGCTTTAGCCGACTTGCAAGTCGGCTAAAGCCTCCGATTCCGCCTAAGGCGGTACTCTAAACGATGCGCCTGATTTTCGAGCCATTCCTAAAGGTGTGGGAGGAAAACATGGACAGAGCAATCGAAGAATATAACCATCCCTATGGTTTTGAAGGCTACCGCACGTCGCGCGGTGCGTTGCGGCATGCGGCGCTTTCGCTGACGGCGGCGTATTGGCAAGGCGTGGGAAAAGTAGACTATTGGTTGCGCAAAGAGCGCATTCAGTTTCTTTACATGCATCACCTGTTTCCGCCTGACGAAGCGGGCTTCCGGCACTTGCTGGAATCGTTGCGCGCCACGCATCAGTTCCTCGGTTATTCCGAAGCCGTGCAGCGGCTCGAACAAGATCGCATAGATCGGCCTTATGTCTGTCTGAGCTTTGACGATGGGTTACGCCAAAACATCAACGCCGCGATGATTTTGCAGGAATACGATATTCCCGCCTGTTTCTTCGTTTGCCCCGGACTCGTGGGCGAACGCGATTCCGTCAAGCTGAAAGAGATTTGTGCGACGCGCTTTCGCATGCCGCCGACCGAATTGCTCTCATGGGCGGAAGTCGAAGCCTTAGTCGCCGCCGGGTTCGAGATCGGCAGCCACACGATGACGCATCAGGTGCTGGCCCAACTCTCGTCCACACAACTCACCGACGAGATCGGGCAGTCTTACGAAGTGCTCAAAAAACGTCTCGGCGAAGTGCAACATTTCGCGTGGCCGGAAGGCCGCTACTTTCATTTCAGCGACGCCGCCGCGCGTGCGGTTTATGAGGCGGGTTATCAATCCTGCGCTTCTGCCGAACGCGGTTGCCACACCACCCAATTGCTGCACCTGGATGAAACGCCCATCTTGCGCCGCGATTACTTGCCCGCCCATTGGCCTTATGAACACGTGCTGTACTTCCTGACCAGAAACAGCCAACGAGCCGCCGGCCATTGAGCAATCGCACACGTCTTCGTGAATCAGAAAACCGGAGCAACCTGAAAAGGTCGCGCTCTTCTTTTTCTCCTGGTGAAAGCTATGGAAAATTCGGAACCGAAAGAATCATTGGTCGTCGCGCCGCCTGCGACACTCGCTACGCCCGGCTATGGCTTGGGCTATGGCGCAGACGCGAGCGCCGCCGACCGCGTGCATTTGCGCGATTATTGGCAAGCGATGCGCAAGCATTTGTGGTTGATCGTCGGCTTGACGTTGTTGGTTACTTCGCTGGCCACCGTTTATCTGATTCGCAAGCCCAACCTTTATGAAGCGCAGGCGCTGGTGCAGGTTGATTTAGAAGAACTCAATCCGGCGTTGGGCGCGGCAGCCAAGAACTCGCCCGTCGTCGTCAACAACGCCGCCAACGACCCGGCGTATTTCAATACGCAACTGCGCATTCTGAGCAGCGGCGGTTTGTTGCGCCGCGTCGTGAAAACGCTCGATCTCGAAAACAATTCGAACTTCCTGACGCCGCTGGTCAGTCTTCGCCATTGGAAGTGGTATCAAAACTTGCGCCGTTGGGCGGGAGCTAAAGATGAACAGGGATCGAAGGAGGGAGAAGCGCAGGCTCCGCTGCCCTTGGCGATGACGAGCAATTTGATGACAACGGCCAATGCGCCCGATGCGACCTTATTAGAAGAAGCGCAGCGGCTCGCGCCTTACGTCAAAGAGCTGCAAACCGATTTGAAAATCGAGCCGGTCGTCGAGCGCCGTTTGGGTTACGCGCGTGACAGCACGCGTTTGATCGAACTCACTTTCACGCATCGTGACGCGCAACTCGCAGCCAAAGCGGTCAACAGCGTGGCGGATACGTTCGTGTTGCTCAATCTCGAACGCCGCGCCGAGACCAACGTCACGACCGGCGACTTCCTGCAAAAGCGCGTCGCCGAGTTGCAGTCGCAAATTCGCAGCAGCGAAGAGCGCTTAATCAATTACGCGCGCAATCATCAGATTCTCTCGCTCAACGCCGAGCAGAACACCGTCGTCGA
>JABFSD010000969.1 GCA_013140935.1 Acidobacteriota bacterium | reverse complement strand
AGTTGGCGTTGCGCGCCATCAAGCTGGGCGCGGAAGATTACCTATTCAAAGGCAGCGTCAATAAACAATTGCTGGTGCGGACGATGCGTTACGCCGTCGAACGCAAGCGCAACGAAGAAGCCCTGCGTCGCGCGCACGACGAACTCGAAAAGCGCGTCGAAGAGCGTACCGCCGAATTGCGCAAGCTTTCGCAACGTCTGGTGCAGTTACAGGAAATCGAACGCCGCAACATCGCCCACGAACTGCACGACGAAATCGGCCAATTGCTCACCGGACTCAAACTGTTGCTCGAAATGGCTACGCTCACCGAAGGCGAAATCCGCTCGCAACAAATCGTCGAAGCCAAATCGCTCGCCAACGACCTGATGGCAAAGGTGCGCAATCTCTCGCTTGATTTGCGTCCGGCGATGCTGGACGACCTGGGTTTGTTGCACGCGTTGCTGTGGCATTTCGAGCGTTACACAAAACAGACCAACCTGCAGGTCAATTTCGCGCATCCGGGCCTGGACGCGAACGCGCGCTTCCCGCAGGAAATCGAAACCGCCGCCTATCGCATCGTGCAGGAAGCGTTGACGAACGTCGCGCGTTACGCGCAAACGAAAGAAGTCGAAGTGCGCGTTTCTGCCGATGCCGAAAGTCTCGAAGTCGAAGTGCGCGACCTGGGCAAAGGCTTTGACGTAAACACCGCTTTCGCCGCCGCGAGTTCGGTCGGCTTGACCGGCATGCGCGAACGCGCGCGCTTGCTGAGCGGCAAGTTTTCGGTCGTATCGGTTGAAGGTATCGGTACGACGGTGACGGCAGATTTACCGCTCACCACAGAAGACTGATGAATTAGACAGGATTCACAGGATTTTCAGGATTCGCAGGATTAAGAGAACGTTGAGATGTTTGTCTTATCGCTCCATCCTGTGAATCCTGAAAATCCTGTGAATCCTGTCTAATTTCT
Source organism: Acidobacteriota bacterium (assembly GCA_013140935.1). Taxonomy (GTDB): domain Bacteria; phylum Acidobacteriota; class Blastocatellia; order RBC074; family RBC074; genus JACPYM01. Next base: position 4,730 of record JABFSD010000969.1, on the reverse strand, counting down.
TTTTGTTTGAGATAGAAAAGGGATAGATGCAATGCCTACCATTGTGTTAGCAGACGATCACCACATCGTGAGGCAAGGTTTACGGGCTTTGTTAGAAACCGAACCGACGTTCAAATTAGTCGGCGAAGCGGGCGATGGCTTGCAGGCCGTGCGTCTGGTCGAACGCCTGCGTCCCAACGTGTTGGTGACCGACGTGATGATGCCGGGCTTGAATGGGTTGGAAGTGACGCGCCAGGTGGCGAAGGCTTCCCCGCAAACGCGCGTCGTCATTCTCTCGATGTATTCCAATGATGCTTACGTGGTCGAAGCCCTGCGCAACGGCGCGGCGGGTTACGTGTTGAAAGACGCGCAATCCAACGATCTCGTACACGCTGTGCGCGAAGTCGCCGCCGGACGCCGGTACTTGAGCGCGCCGCTGTCGGAACGCGAAGTCGAACTTTACATGCGCAAAGTGGATGACGCGCCCGAAGACCCTTACGAAACGCTTTCCAACCGCGAACGCGAAGTGTTGCAACTCGTCGCCGAAGGCCGCACCAGCGCCGAAATCGCCGAACGCTTATTCATCAGTCCACGCACCGCCGAAGGCCATCGCGCCAATCTCATGCGCAAACTCGCGCTCGCCAATCACACCGAACTCGTCAAGTTTGCGCTCAAGCGTGGCATCCTGCCGCTGGATCAATAACGCAACAACCAAAATTCGTTTGCCAAAATTTGTTTCGTAAGATTTGCCGCGAAATACCGTAATGCTACGTATATTCAAGTGCGGCAGTCATGCGTAAACTGCGCTTCGGTTTGGACGGATGAACACCAAACACGCAGAGCGAGGCGCTGAGCCGTATGGCACGCTCTGTGGTTTTCTAACGGCTCCGATGGGAGCGCGAGGTAGGGGACGACCTCGCCCTGTCGCCCGGATGTGAGCGTTGGGGAGCGCTCTAATCCAATTCGGGCAGGTGAGCGACGCATTGCGTTCGCTCACCTGCTTCGAAATGAAAATAAAGACATGTAAACCTAACGAAGCGAAGGCAAGGCGGTGTGTGATGGTGAAATCCACGATTTCAGTTTTACTCGTGGACGACAATCTGGTGTTTCGAAATCTGGCGGCGCGTTTTCTGGCGACGTTGCCCGGCATTGAAGTGGCGGGCACTGCCGAAGGCGGCGCGGATGGTTTGTTGTTGGCGGCGACCTTGCATCCCGATCTTATTTTGATGGATTTGCACCTGCGGAACGAACATGGCTTGCAAATCATTCCGCAGTTGCGGACGATGCTGCCCCAGGTAGGTATCATCGCTTTATCGTTGCTCGACCCGCTCGGATTCAGCGCCGCTACGCTGCAAGCCGGCGCGGATGCGTTCGTGGATAAGATGACGATGGCGAGCGATCTTTTACCGGCGATTCAGCAAGTGTCGCAACGTTCGCTTATCGCCAGCGTATAAATTTTTTGGTGAGTTCTTTGGAAACCTGAGTCAGGGTTGGGTTGTTGAGCGCCCTTCATCGCATTGCGCTTGGTGCTAACTAGAGGCAGACGGCGATTGGGAAGGGTGTCGAAATAAACAGGTGGCGGTGCGCTTGATGAAAGCTGCCCGTCGCTTCAGTTTACGCAGTTGAGAATGACGCTCAACAACCGAGTCCTGTACTCATCAGTTTTCCCCCAGACCGTTCCCCGGACTGTAGCTTGGGCGGGTTGACCGGCTGCTCAGAAATGAATTGTTGCATTTGAGGGAGACGCTGCCATCAAGGGGATTAGCGTGGATAGATGGCGGCCATCAGGGACAACAATTTGTGGATGAGCGGCCCGTCAACTTCGCCGTCCAGGGAATCATCGTCAATCCCATTCCGAAAGGCTCCGTGGAAAAATCCACGGAGCCTTTCGTGTATGTGCGCGTCATTTTTGAGTGTCACTGTGCGCATAAAAATCTCGCGCGTGAAATTGCGTAGTTATACGTATGGACGGTCTGAGGCTCGCTTTGTATCTTGCGCTGGTAAATGAATTGGCAGCCGTAACGCGGCAGTTGAGCCGGATTCTTTGTGGGGAAGAAGTCGGTTTGAAGGTCGCGGGCTGCCAATAAAAATTGGCTCTGATCGGGATGGGTTGCACTGGGGATTTGGCCCGTTCCGCAGAGAGGGGAGATGGGATGTGGGGTCCGTCTCCCCAATTTTTTTATTCAGGGGTGGTTGTCCGTCATCGGCCAATAGCCCGCCGCTGCCAGCACCTGTTTGTGCAAAGAGCGAGTCGCATCGCGCGCGGTTTCAGGCACACGCTGCGTGAGATTCAGCGCGAAGACATAAACGCCTGTCGAAGTTTCCAGCCAACCGATGCTCCAACCGAGATAATTTCCGTTTTGCAAATAGCCCGCGCCGGTTTTCAGGTAATAGCGATAGCCGTCGCCGCTTTCACGCAAGAGCAAGGTTTTGAGTTGTTGTTGCTGGAACCTGCTAACAGGCAATGATTCATTGACGAGCGCCGTCAGAAAATCGGCTTGCGCTGCGGCAGAAATCGCCAGCGCGTTGTCTTGCCAGCCTTGCGTCAAGTCGGCGGGCAGTTGCTGATTGCCATAAGCGAACTTGCGCAGGTGAGTCGTCAAACGCGCCGGGCCCAGGCGTTCGCTTACGTCTTGCCAATACCAGGGCACCGAATCAGTGAAGGCCGAACGCAACGTATGGTCTTCTGACCAATGCGCAAGGTCTTCGTGTGCGAGGTCGGGCAGCGGATATTTCAAGCGATTCCACGGCGTGACTTCGTTGAGGTGGCGCACCGTGCGCGTCTCGAGCGCCGCCAAGGCCACCGGTATTTCCAGCGTGTTGAAGGGCGGAAACTCCTGTGCCAAACGCGCTTCATTCAAGCGAACGAAACCGCCCGTGCGCAATTCACGAATGACAATAGCCGCATCCCAGCCCGACAAACTTTTCTGTAACGCAGGCAAAGACTGACCGCTTACCTCAACCGTCAGGCACAGCCAACCCAATGTCACCAACCAGAACCCCAACCGTTGCATGCAAACCTCGAAAATTTTTATTTCCGTGCCGTCTACTTCACAGAAACGTCGCGTTAGTCATTGATGGTGCCAGAAACAGGCCAGAAACAGGCCAGAAACAGGCCGGAAACAGGCCGGAAACAGGCCGGAAACAGGCCGGAAACAGGCCGGAAACAGGCCGGAAACAGGGAAGAAGCGAGGAGGCTTTTGCCCTTACTTTCACGGCGAATGTTTTGGTGTAACATCCATAACCAGTCTGTCATAACCAGTCTGTCACCAGTCTGTCACCAGTCTAAAGAATACCTTTTGGAGGATGCAACGTATGAAACAACTTTTTTTACTAGCCTTGCTGGGCTTGTCACTCGCGGCTACGGCGCACGCGCAAACTTATCAACAACTCGACGCCGCCGGGAAACAGGGCTACGTCAAGGCGAAGGCACAACAACTCAGCGCAATCATCGGCGGACGCACGGTTGAATTTTCGCCCGCCTATCTTGCGCTCGTCACGGCGCGCGTTGAGGCTTATGCCAAGCGCATCGGCACGGGCGCGCAAGGCGTAGCCGGAAAGGAAGACCTGCGCTTCGTGATGGAACGCGGCGCTAAATTCGCGCCGACCTTTGCGCAAGCCTTTCAAGCCCGCAACGTAGCGCCGCTCATCGGCATTTATCTGCCTTTCATGGAATCGGAGTTTCGCAACGAAATGACCAGCGAAGCGGGTTCGTCAGGGATGTTTCAGTTTCTGGAACAGACCGCTGTACGTTTCGGCATTACGTCCGCCGAACGCAACGATCCGGCGAAAGCGGCTGACGCGGCGGCGCGTTATCTGGCGGGCTTGCAAAACAAATTCGCCGGCGATGTGTGGCTGAGTTTGCTGTCTTATAACCAGGGCGAAACCGCCGTAGACAAAATGCTCACCAACGTCACGAACGCACGCGCGGCTGCCTGTGGCGTATGCGCGTTGAGCGAAGCGCAAGGCACGCTCGGCAAAGAGGGGCTGTTTTATACGCCCAATCTGATCGCCGCCGCCATCATCGGCGAACATCCGGCAGATTTCGGCTTGCAGGTTTCCCCGCTTTCGAGCGGCAAATAAACTTTGGCGGGCAGAAAAAGCGGGGCAGAAAAATGAATGCACTTCTTGCGAATTCATTTTGCTGTTCCCGCTTTTCTACGTGACGGTTATTTAGGATTGACTTGAAAATTAAACTGCCAAATCACGATTCACCGCCGAGGCGCAGAGGTCTCGCAGAGTTTGCGCAGAGAAAGAGAGAAGAGCCTTTTTCTTCCTCCTCTGCGTAAACTCTGCGAGACCTCTGCGCCTCGGCGGTGAAATGGCATCGTAATTTACGAGCCGTTCCTTAGCGATTTTATTCGTGCCTCAACGCCTCCAGCGGATCAACCCGCGAAGCACGACGGGCGGGCAGCCAGCACGCCAGCAACGCCGTCAACAGCAACAAACCCGCCACCAGCGCAAACATCCACGGGTCAGTCGCTTTCACGCCGTAAAGCATTTCTGAAAGTTGAAACCACAGCGAACGTCGGTCGCTGAGACGGCTTTCGATCAAACGCTTGAGCGCGTAACCGCCCGCGCCGCCCAACCCTATGCCCAGCACGACGAGTTTCATCCCTTGCCCAATGACCATACGCAATACGTCACGCGCTTGCGCGCCCAGGGCCATGCGAATGCCGATCTCGCTCGTCCGCTGCGTCACGGCGTAACCCAGCACGCCTGACAAACCAATCGCCGCCAGCACCAACGCC
>JABFSD010000501.1 GCA_013140935.1 Acidobacteriota bacterium | reverse complement strand
GGGCTGATGCGCGCAATCAGGCAGCCATTCGCCTTCTTTCATATTGGTGCCATTTAACGGCACGATGCGGTCAGTCGGGTCGGTGTAGCTGTAATCAATGTAGTAATTGCCGCGATGCAAAAACACCGACGGACGCGCCGTCATCGAAAGCACTTTGCCTAACGCCGCGACGCCCGGATTGCCGCGATCAAATTGCCGCCCGTCCAGGCCTTCACGAAAGTGAATCGGGAAGGCAGCAGAGAGTTCGGCATTGCCTTTGGTTTGTTCCCACATGCGCGTGTCGCCCGTGTAAAGCCAGCGCACCACCCACGCCGTATAAGGGCCAATCTCTTCCCGCCCGCCCGCCGTCGGCATGGCTTTGAAGATATTCCCGCTATCGAAGATATCTTTTGATGCGTTCTGCCAGCCTTCATACGGATGGGTATAAGCCGCCTGCAAAGCTGTTTCAGAAATCACGTGCGACGTGTCGTAATTGGGCAGCGCCAGCGTCTGTCGCAGGTATTCGAGGTTGTGATTGATCTCGATGGCCGACGGAGCGCCGCCAAGCCAGAACTCTTTCGTCCAGCGCGTCGCCGCCGGATGCGTGAATGACGACTTGCTGTAAACGTTCTGCGGCGTTTGATTGCCAACTTTTAGCGACAACGCGTAGCTTTGATCCTGCAACGCGACGGTGTTCGCCACTTCGCCGATAAAACGAATTTTGACCTTGTCTATCAACGGCCAGAATGTAGCGTGAAAGATCGGACGCACAGAGCGATGCGAGTCAAAACCGATGTCGAAAACCCGCTCTAACGAATGGTCGGCGAGAATGATCGTCGTCGCTACCGGGCCTTGCGTCCACGAGGAATATTTATCGGCATTGAGCATATCGCGCGCCGAGGCTGACGCGATGGTCGCACCGTTGGTCAGTTCCATCCGCGCGTTGAAATTAAAACTGCTCCCCAGCATGTTCGCTTTGGTCAGTGCGTTCGCATTCAGTCCGCTGGTCTGATTATTGAACGTCACTGTCACCGTGCTATTCGCCGCCAGCGTAGGAAGATAAAACGCCAGTACGGCATGTTTGACTGAGCCGTCTGCCCAACGGGCTTTGACGTCGGCTTGCGTTCTTTGATTCGTACCGTTGATGACGGCGCGTGGGAAGTTTTTGATTTCGCCCTGTTTGAACGGACGGGCAATCTGAATCGGATAGTTGGTGGTGGTGATTCCGGCTTTCTCACGAATCGTGATGAAGTTAGAAGCGTTAGCTTGCGCCATTGCCAGCGGCACGCTCACCAAAGCGAGCCATACCGCAGCAAGCCCGGACAGAGCTCGAACAAGAGAGAGAGAAGGCATATGCAGGTCTCCTTAAAGATGAAACTCGGTTGCGCTGCGATGAGGTGGCAGCGCAAGGAAACCACGCTTGATCGGGGTGCGCGGCAAATATGATTTGATGTTGCGGCTAGCGACGCTACTGAATCGGGGTAGTGGCGGGCTATACGAATAATCGTGTGTAGCTCGTCGCAGTCGGGAACGCTATCTCTGTCACAACTGCGGGGCGTTTTCTATTGGTTCAGATGCGGATAAGAAATAAAGGCATCGGGGCGCGACGTAGTATGCCGATGCGACCACATCGGCGCAAGAGGGCAAATTGCAATTATAGCCGTCGCGCGTTGCGCAAAAGCGACAGGCTCACTTATGATGCGGCCCGTTTCGTCTTATTCCATCCACATCATTCAATCGTCATCACGCGAGCCGCAGTTTCGCTCACAGGAGTTTTTATGCGCGTCCGTCAAAGCATTTTCTTGCTGTTTTGCTTGTCGCTGTTTACCGCGCTGGCGGATGCGCAAAGTGAAAAAACTGCGAATGACGTTCTCACGCAAACCATCAACGCCGTCGGCGGGTTGGATAAGTTGCAGTCGCTCAAAACGCTTTATACCGAGTCGGTCAATACGCGGCAGGAAATCGGACAAAGTTACCTGCCCAGCCTTAATGAAGATTTCGCGCGCCTGCCCCGCGAGACTTTCATCACCGAAACATGGGTAGATTTCGCGCAAGGCAAACGTTATTGGTTGCGTAAACTGGACGGGACGAAATACCTCAACCTCACGACGCCGACGTGGGGCTTAAATGTGGTCGGCGAGTTACGCAATCCGCTGGGCGCTAACATTGTGGATTTATATCAACATCGCAATCGTCATCAAACCTTCCCTGGCCCTTTATTCGCCGCGCTCGAAAAGCGCAACGAGTTACGCCGCCTGCCCGATCAACGCTGGCAAGATCAACTGCATTCAGTGATCGCCTTTAACGACCTCAACCGCGAAGTGCGGCTTTATGTTAATCAAGTTACCGGATTGTTAGCCAAGGTCGAATCGGATGTTACGGCGTTAGTACGCGGCAAGGTCGCGCTGGAATATCGTTACAGCAAATGGAAAGAATTTGACGGAATTAAGTTACCGTTGCGCACTGAAGGATTAAATACGCAAAACGCCACGAGTAATTGGCTGATCGAAGACCAACTCATCCTCGTCAATCAGGCTGAAGGTAACTGGTTTGCCGAATCCGAAAAAGAAAAGCCCGAAAAAGAAAAGAAAGACGCGCTCGCCCGCGTCGTCCGTGACCGTGAAGCGATGAACGCTGTCGCCGCACCGCTTAAAACCGAGAAACTCGGCGAAGGAATTTTCCTGATTCGCGGTAACATAAATTCGCTGGCGGTGGCAATGGGTGAATACGCCTTTGTCGTCGAAGCTCCCACCGGCGAAGCGCGCTCCCAACAAGTAATCGCACAAGTCAAAGAGTTACTGCCCAACAAACAACTGATTGCTGTCGGCGTCACCCATTGGCATTACGACACGATTGCGGGTTTGCGCGCTTATGTGGCCGAAGGCGCGCGCGTGGCGATGTCAGCGAGCTATAAAGACATGTTCGAAAAATACCTCACCTCTAATCATTACGACGACGCTTTAAGTAAAAGCAAAAATAAACCGCAGTTCCTTGAAATCGAAAAAGAACGCAGCATTTCGCTCGGCCCACGTACCATCACTGCGATTGAGATACCCAACGCGCACGCCGCTGGAATGTTAGGTTTATATCTCAATCAGGAAAAACTCTTTTTCGTCGGCGAAGCCTTACCGCCCGGCGGCGCTTTCACACGCGCCGTGCTGGAGGCGCTGCAAAAACGTAAGCTCGAGATAAAAACCCTGGTCAGCGCCTGCACCGGCGTCGTCGCGCTCGACCAATTACAAGCAGTAACCACTCGATAACCATCAACGAAAAAACATGAATCGAAATTCCTTACAACGTGAGTTTCTGGCTGAATTTTTAGGTACTTTTGTGCTGCTCGCCTTGGGTAGCGCGGTCGTCGCACAAGTCGTATTAGGCGGCAAAAATAACGGCGAATATCTTTCGATCAATATCGCCTGGGGCCTAGCCGTCACGATGGGCGTTTATATCGCGGGCGGCGTCAGTGGCGCGCATTTGAACCCAGCCGTCACTTTCGCCCTCGCCACCAAAGGCGAGTTACCGTGGAGCAAAGTGTTGCCTTACTTTGCCGCACAAGTACTCGGCGCGTTTTGCGGCGCAGCTTCGACCAATCTGGTCTATCGCGAAGCCTTCAACGCTTTTGACGGAGGCATTCGCCAGATCGCGGGCGATAAAGGGACGGCGGGCATTTTTTCGACTTATCCGCAACCTTATCTTTCCACCTTCGGCGGTTTAATAGACCAGATATTCGGAACCATGATCTTGCTGTTAGTAATTCGTGCGCTCGGCGACAGTCGCAACACAGCCCCCACCGGTAACTTAGGCCCCGTGTTGGTAGGTTTGTTAGTCGTCGTAATCGGCATGTGTTACGGCTTGAATGCCGGTTACGCGATCAATCCGGCGCGCGATTTAGGCCCACGCGTTTTCACGGCGCTGGCAGGCTGGGGCGGCGGCGTATTCACCGCCAACAACTATTGGTTTTGGGTTCCTATCGTCGGCCCGCTGATTGGCGGCGTAATCGGCGTCAATATTTACGACGCGCTGATCGCTCGTTTACATCCGCCTGTAACTGAATAACGGCTTTACCTTTTCTCTTCATGAAAATCGCTACCTGGAATGTAAATTCGATTGCGGCCCGTTTGCCGCTCGTGACGCAATGGGTGAAAGACAGTCGCCCTGACGTACTCTGTTTGCAGGAAATTAAATGCGTTGACGCAAAATTTCCGACGGCGGCTTTTACTGAGTTAGGCTATGAAGTTGTGACTTTCGGCCAACCGACTTACAACGGCGTAGCGATACTTTCGCTACATCCGATCAGCGACGTAGAAAAAGGTTTTATTAACGACGCGGAAGATGCGCAACGCCGTTTGCTGGCCGTGACGGTAAAAGACGTACGCATCATTGACGTATATATCCCGAACGGCTCTGAGGTCGGCAGTGAAAAATACGCGTATAAACTGAACTGGTTATCTCAACTACACGACTATTTCGCCAACCATTGCGACCCGAATCAAAAATTAGTGATTGGCGGAGACTATAACATCGCCCCGGCGGACGCCGACGTACATGACCCGATTGCCTGGTACGGGCAAATTCTGTGCAGCCAGCCTGAACGCGACGCTTTGCAGCGGCTGGCCGACTGGGGCTTACACGATTTATTCCGCCGCCATCATCCAGCGGAACGGCAATTTTCGTGGTGGGATTATCGTGGCGGCGGTTTTCCGCGCAATCACGGCTTACGTATAGATCACTTGTGGGCAACCGCGTCACTGGCTGAGTTGAGTAAGGATTGTTGGATAGATAAAGCGCCGCGTAAACTTGAACGGCCTTCCGATCACGCCCCGGTGATTGCCGAGTTCCAGCTTACCTGAAATAAAAAAATGCCGGTCAGTTTGCAGATGCGCACCGACCGGCAGAGCAGGAGTAGGCAAAAAGGAGGCGAGGTAACTTGCGTGCCGCTACGGGCACAGGGAAAACGGCAAAAGCGTGGGTCGAAAAAGGGGCACCTTTTTTCAGACATTTAGTTACTTTTGCCGTTTTGCCTCTGCCAGAGCAATAACACAGCCCAACCTCCTTTTTCCGAGGCTTTTTTTCAAAGAAACAAATCGCTAAAAATCTTAGGGCGGCTGAGGCAGACCCCCGTGACAGTATCCGTCTGCCTCAACCGTACCAGCCAGCGTGTGGCAAATTTTGCCCCCTGCCATCGCGCTGGTGGTAAGGGCAAGTCAGCAAATTTCAAGGGCGCTCGCAACGGCACGCACTCGGCGCGCAACCGTTGCGAGTGCTTGCTCAAGCCTTCTCTCGTCATCGTGGGTGACGGCGGGGTTAGATCTGCGGTTGTCGTGGGTCAACGCGACTTCTACGTGGCATGACGGGCACTTGTGATGCCACACGCTCGCCTGACGGCAAGCCACAGAAAACATCGGCCTGAGCAAACTCGATTGTCAATTACGCCGCCTGTCGCCACCTGGGCGCGAGCGGGATGATTTCAGTTTCCGGTTCGACTGCCGCAACCGGAGGCACTAACCGCAAGTAACGCGGCGGTGCAGGTTTTGCCGACCTGAGCGGTCGGCGCGTTAATAATCCCGCGTGGGTCGGACGTTCAAAAGATACGTGCCAACGTTGGGCGCTCAATACAATGCGCACGCGCAGAAAATGCGAGCGCAGTCGCTGGCGAAACAGGAATAAATAACACGTCATCTGCCAGCGAAAGGGGCGTTGTGAATAACTCACTGAACGCATGAGGCGGATTTTGGGGAACACTCCCTGCCTTATCAGACGATCCATTGCCTTCACCTCCGGTGATGTAACTCTCGGCGCGCGCCGCCCACGTTGAGACAGCCGGTTCGCGCGGAATGTAATAAGCGCGTTGACGTTGTTTCACCGGCGGAGCCGAAACTCGGCAACCGGCGATATCCACGCGCAAGCCAGAGGGGTCTGTCGGTAACTCAACCATGCGCTCATGGCTGATTGCCGACTTCATTTTTTGCCAATACTTCTTCAGACCGTGCATAGCTTGGCACTTCATCAGGCCGCGCAGCGTGGCAAACCGAAACACGGCTTGACACCTCACGACGCAATAATTTCCACGTAGCTCGCAGAACATTGCGAGTTACTAAAAAATCGTATTCGATTGCTGGATAGGAAAATGAATTACGCTGCTGAAGTTACTTGACGACCATACGCAAGGTACGCCGCAGTGGCTAAAAATTACAGGCTCATTAAAGTTAAAGACAACGAATTCGGCTGAGCTCGTGACCGACAAGCGAGGCAGGTGTTACTTCGTGGGCAACAAAACTCTCGACTTATCGGCGGGTAGCGGCGGTGATGAATTCGACTTTCGTGGGCCGATCAACAGCGACAATTAGCTCGCTGAAAAAAACCGCAACAACTACGCACGACACAGCTTAACAGGTTATCAAAAACATTAACGGCGTAAGAATTAGCTCTATCTTTCGCAGGAAATTCAAGAGGCGCAGGAAATTCAAGAGGTTCGGACGATGAATTGATCGCCAGCACCTTCGCCACTCACCGTCACCTATCAATCAATTCCAATTCCAATTCCTCATTCCTCATTCCGAAAAGGTAGGAAATTGAAACACGCTGAAAATTCCGACACGGAAAATAAACCCAGCGAAGATTCCCTTGCAGAGAATTCGCTTTGCAAATATTCGGTTATTTTCGATGGGATGCTAAGGAGTGAATTTGTTTGGCTACAGAATTTTCTTCTAGCAGCAAACGCGGCGCATCCTACTCATCGTCTGTTACCTTGTCAATCTAAAAATATGACAAGCCGTGGCAGATTCGCGGTGAGAAGGCCGCTTTTTTCTGGGCGTATTATTTATATCAACACGGTCATTCCGTGTTGCAAAGCGGCCAGCCAGTCCCACAAGACTTCTGCTTGCGCTAGCGAAGCGCCCTTTATTTCGAGTGGGTTAGCGGGCCAGGCGCGGGCTTGCAGCAGAGCCGCCACGGCAGCGTGTGGGTATCGGGTTCCCGGCTCGGTCTCGTCAAACAGCCACGCCATCAGGTCGCGTTGCGGGTCGAGCAAGGCTTCGGTGGGGCGTTCGTCATCCGCGATGATCGTCTCAAACAGTTCGCCGATGTGCTGTGCGCCCAGCGCCGGATCGAAGCTATAAACGTGGCGCACGGCGGTTTGGCTCGCGGCCAGCAAGGCTTTGGATAAATGTCTTTTGGTCGTTACCAGCCACTGCGAATGAGTAGCGGCTAGTTGACGCGCTAAGAGTTCGGGTTCCAGCGTCGGCACCGCCAACGTGACGACGCCGCCCGCGAGAGTCACGGCCAGAACCGCTACGGCGTATTCGGGCAGGTTCGGGCTGTATAGACAAACCACTTGGCCTTTTTGAAAGCCGCGCAAAGCGAGGGCTTTGGCGGCGTGGCGCGTGGCGCTGGCGAGTTGGTGATAACTGATGCGGCGTCCGGTCTTTTGATCGTGCAAAGCCATGCCGGTGCGTTCGGCGGCCTGACGCACGATGGACTGGGTGACGGTCGGAAGCAGGCTCGCGCCTTCGGCTTCCGACGTTTCTGGCACCGGTTCAAAACGATATGACATGACTCTCTCTCTCTGAATCGAACTTGCGATCAGGTGAGAATCCGCGCCTTTCCCTTCCCTTCGCTTCTTTAATAAAAAAACGCCGCCGCGTTTCGCTTGCGCTGTCGCGCGACGGCTACCATCTTGAGGAAAGCAGTTTGCTTGAAGTAATTCGCTAAACAATTGCACTGGGGGCGGCAAACGAACGCAAAGTAACCCACGCAATGACCGCCCGTCTTAAACGAATCTTGAATTTTTGATAAAAGAGTTTTGAAAACTCATCGGGGGAACCCAAAACTATGCGAACCAAACGTTTATGGATGGCACTGACGCTCAGCTTGATCGGTTTGCCCGCAGCCATTTGGCTGGCGGGTACGGTATTGAGCTGGCCGGCACGCGCCGTGATGCCTGCGCCGCCTGACGGAGCCGCCGCCGTTGAGTTCAATAGTACTTCGGGTACAACGATTCGCGGCTGGCTGTTTGCCGGTCAGGCCGGGCAAGGCGTAGTGTTGTTATTGCACGGCGTCCGCGCCAATCGGTTGGAGACTTCTTCGCGCGCAGCGTTCCTGCGGCAAGCCGGATACGGCGTATTGCAAATTGATCAGCAGGCGCACGGCGAAAGTTCAGGTCAGCAAATCACGTTCGGTTATCTCGAAAGCCGCGATGCGCAAGCCGCATTACAATTTTTGCAGTCGCGCCTTCCGAACGAACGCCTCGGCGCATTAGGCATTTCGCTCGGCGGCGCAGCAATTTGTCTGGCCGAAGAGCCGCTGCCACTCGACGCGCTGATTCTCGAAATGGTTTATCCCGACCTTCATCGCGCCGTCGAAAATCGCGTCGCGCGTTATCTGGGCAACTGGGCACGTCCGTTGACGCCCTTGCTCGAATGGCAACTCAAGCCGCGTCTGGGTATCGGCGCAGAAGCCCTGCGTCCGATAGATCACGTAGCGTCGCTCGCTTACCCCAAACTTTTCATCGTCGGTGAACGCGACCGGCATACACCGCTGAACGAATCGCAGGAGTTGTTCAACGCGGCGAGCGCACCCAAAGAGTTGTGGGTGGTGAAAGACGTACAACACGAAAACCTGCACGCTAAGGCGACCGGCGAGTATGAACAGCGCGTGTTGAAATTTTTTGCGGAAACTTTGCGCGCGCCAGAGGACAAACGCGCTCAAGTTCGTTAAGATGCGCGCGGCTTGTTACCGGGAACATTCAGGAAATTTTCAACTTTATGAAACGACTCATCGCTTTTCTCTTTCTGTGCGGCGCGGTTGCTTCATCGTGGCCGTTATCGAACGCCGCCTTCCAGCAAACGAGCGGCAACGTAGATTTCAACCGCGACGTGCGCCCGATTCTTTCGGACAACTGCTTTCAATGCCACGGCCCCGACGAAGGTTCGCGGATGGCGAAGCTGCGCTTCGATACCAAAGAAGGCGCGTTCGCCAAAGCGGGCGTGATCGTGGCGGGCGACGCGGCGAACAGTCGTTTGATTAAGCGCGTCACGACGACGAATCAAGACATCGTGATGCCACCGCCCTCAACCGGACACAAACTGACCGAAGCGCAAACCGCTACGTTAAAACGCTGGATTGATGAGGGCGCGGCGTGGGGTTCGCATTGGGCGTTCATCGCGCCGCAACGCGCGCCTTTGCCTGAAGTCAAAAACAAGGCGTGGGTGAAAAATGCGATTGATACATTCGTCTTGGCGCGGCTCGAAAAAGAAGGCTTGTCGCCCGCGCCGCAAGCTGATCGCGCGACGCTTCAGCGCCGCTTATCGTTCGATTTGACGGGCTTGCCGCCTACGTTACAAGAGTTGGATGACTTTTTGAACGACCAGTCGCCGAACGCTTATGAGAAAGTCGTTGATCGTTTGTTGGCTTCGCCGCGCTTTGGCGAACGAATGGCTTTCAAATGGCTGGATGCCGCACGTTATGCCGACACGAACGGCTATCAGATTGACGGCGAACGCACGATGTGGCGCTGGCGCGATTACGTGATCGAAGCCTTTAACAGCAATATGCCTTTCGATCAATTCGTCACCGAGCAACTCGCAGGCGACTTGTTGCCAAACGCTTCGCTCGAACAAAAGATTGCGACCGGATTCAACCGCAACCATCGCCTCAATGCCGAAGGCGGCATCGTGTCAGAAGAGTATCGGATCGAATACGTCGTTGATCGCGTAGACACGACTTCGACCGTTTTCATGGGTTTGACGATGGGTTGCGCGCGTTGCCATACGCACAAATACGATCCGCTAACACACAAGGAGTTCTATCAATTTTCGGCTTTCTTCAACAACATTGACGAAGAAGGGCACTCCTTCGATCAGGGCAACGCGCCGCCGTTGATGCACGCGCCTACGCGCGACGAGCAAGCGCGGCTGGCGCAGTTCGATAAAGAGGTGACGAATGGCGAAACCACTTTGAACGATTTGTTGAGAAAGCATGCCGCTGCGCAACGTCGTTGGGAAAAATTGCTCAAGCCCAAACAGCAATGGTTTCCTGAAGACAAACTGACTGTGCATGTTCCGCTGGACGAAAACGCGCAGGCCGTATTCAACAAATCCGACCGCGATCACCACGAAAAATACAATCGCGGGAAAGACGACCCCGAAATCAAATTCGAGACGGGCTGGCGCGAAGGCTCTCCGCGTTACGAGGTTTCGCCATTGGGCACGGGCGTGACGTTCGATCAAAAATTTTATTTCGACGGCGGGATGCACGCGGACTTTCGCTATAAAAGCACGTCGTTCGATTACCGCGAACGCTTCACCATCGCGGCGTGGTTCAAGGCCGACAACGAACAGGCCGGAACCATCGTCAGCAAAGTCAGCGACGCAGCGGCAGATGTCGAGAACGGCGTCCCGCGCGCCGACGGTTACGGACTGTATTTCGTCAACGGCAAGCTGCATTTCAATATGGTGTTTCGCTGGGGCGAAGACACGTTGCGCGTTGAGACGGCTGACAAGTTACCGCTCAATCAATGGCAACACGTCGCGGTCGTATTCGATGGCCTGGAGCAGTGGGAGCGGCGCTTGCGCATTTACGTCAACGGCACGGAACAAAAGCTAAAATTCAATCAACGCAATTTCTTTTTGCTGATGGGCGGATCGAAAAATACGTTGAAGATTGGCGCAGGCGGCGGGCCGCGCTTCCGTTTCAAAGGCGCGCTGGACGATGTGCGGTTGTATACGCGGACGTTCGCAGCCGACGAAATCGCATTGCTCGCCAATGCCGAAACGCTCGATCAACTGGCGGCGATTAGCCCTACCAAACGAACGGCGACGCAAACACTGAAGCTGCAACGGGCTTTCATCGCGCAAGCTGCGCCGAGCGAATTGCAACAAGCCTCTCAACAACTCGCCGCACTCAAACAACAGCGACAGGCTTTTATTGACGACTTGCCGACGACGATGGTGATGGAGGAAATGGCGACGCCGCGCGTTGCATACCGGCTCAATCGCGGCGGCTATGACGCTCCGGCTGAACCCGTTGAACGCATCGTACCGGCTGTGTTGCCGCCGCTGCCGAACGACTTGCCACGTAACCGATTAGGCCTGGCGCGTTGGCTGACGAGCAAAGAACATCCGTTGACGGCGCGCGTTACGGTCAATCGGTTCTGGCAAATGCTGTTCGGCGTCGGACTCGTCAAGACGTCGGAAGATTTCGGTTCGCAAGGCGAATTGCCTTCGCATCCTGAATTGCTCGACTGGCTGGCGCTGTCTTTCCGAGACGGCAGAGACAACTGGGACGTGAAACAACTGTTCAAGACCATCGTGATGAGCGCGACTTATCAGCAAGCCTCATCGCGCAACGCCACGAACGAAGACGTGGAAAATCGCCTCTTATCGCGCGGCCCGCGTACTCGGTTGTCGGTCGAGATGATCCGCGATCAGGCCCTCTTCATTTCGGGCTTGCTCGTAGAAAAACGCGGCGGCCCGTCGGTCAAGCCCTATCAGCCCGAAGGCATTTATAAAGACATGGGCTTCGGCGGATTGACCGGCTACGAACAGGCCAAAGGCGAAGGCTTGTGGCGGCGCAGTCTTTATACCTATTGGAAGCGCACGCTGCTCTCGCCCACGATGTCGGCATTCGACGCTTCGACGCGCGAGTTTTGTACGGTCAAAGAGACGCGGACGAATACGCCGTTGCAATCGCTCAATCTGATGAACGATGTGACTTATGTCGAAGCGGCGCGCTTGTTGGCTGAACGAATGTTGGTCGAAGGTGGTAATGACGCTACGACACGACTGGCTTGGGGCTTTCGCGTCGTGACTTCGCGCGCGCCTTCGACAAGCGAGCAACAAGTGCTGCTGCGCAATCTGCAAAAACAACAGGCTTATTTCGCCGCGCAACCGGACGAAGCCAAAAAATTATTGGCTACCGGCGAACGGCGTAATCGGACTGATTTGGCGACGAACGACGTTGCGGCTTACGCGATGGTGGCAAGTCTGTTGTTGAATATGGATGAAGCGATTACCAAACAGTGAGGCCCGCAACTTGGCGCGAGCAAAAAAGGGGCAAGCTCTTACGGGCTTGTCCCTTTTTGTTATCAGCGAGCCTGTTCCAAAAACGGCTCTGCTTCCCCAAACCAGAGGCCCAGAAGACATTTTGTAGGTGTTTGTCCTACACAGTCCTACAAGAAATCAGCAAAAATGATGTAGGACTAAAATATTACCCTTCTGGCACTTGACGCCCCCCCATTTTTTGATAGACGTTCGCACCGTCAACCGACATTTTTCTTTCACTGGGAAAACAATAAACCTGCTTCTCACCCGATCTCATCTCGGAGGTTTCTATGCGTTCATCCAGCCCGTCTCGTATTTCTTTCACACGTGCCTGTGCGTTTGCGTTGTGCGCCGTGTTGCTCGTGACCAGCCAGCCGGTCGCTTTATTCCGAGTCGCAGCATTCGGCCAAAACCCGAATCAACAGGACAAAGAGGAAAAGGGCTTGAGCCGTCAAACGATTCCCGATTACCAGATGCCCAACGTGGCGGAAATCATGAGCGAAGGGAAAAAAGCGAAGCAGACAGAGTTGCCGCCTCCACCGTTCAGGCCTTCGACAGAATGCGGTTTCCGCGACGTCGCGTGCCGTGAGAAAAAAGCCAAAGAGAAGATCGGACAAAGCGTAACCCCGGCGAATGCGGCTACGGCGAATCAAATCGCCCTGCAAGCCGTACCTGCGCCGTCGCAAAGTGAAGCATCCGCTATCACCCCAACCGGTTGGCGGCAACGGTTGCGCAAGTGGGTGGGCGCGTTGACCGGCTTGTCACAACCGACGGTGGCTTTGACTGGCACACAATCATTTATGCCGTCTCATAAGGCGGTGGCGACCAATATGACCTCGGCGGCAGCATCGGTTGCCTGTCCCCCTGCGACTATGAATTCTTTGAAGGAAGCGCTAACCGACCCACACTATCGCATGGGCAGCGAGGGCGAAGACTTGTTTTCCGGCAATTATCATATGAGCCTGCCGTTAGTGAGCCTGTCTGGACGCGCAGGCTTAGATCTGACCGTGTCGTTGCATTACAACTCACTGACATACACCAGATATGTGCAGAGCGGCGTGCAAAAGATTGGGTTCGATACCAGTTACTATGCCTCGCTGACGCCGGGGTTTCGATTGGGATTTCCTGAGTTGGATGGGCCGATCACCTTACGCGGCAATTCTTCTTACATCGTGATTTTGCCTTCCGGGCGGCGCATCGAAATGCGCAACGTGGCGACCAATAAATATGAAACTGTTGATTCCAGCAACCTTTACTTGATTACCTATCCGACCGCGACGCCTAAACCAAAGGCCACGCTGTTCAGCCCCGATGGCGTGCAATATCGTTATACCGCAGGCAACGACAACGTGTTGCGGTGCGATAAGGTTATGGATCGCAACGGCAATTACCTCACGATCAATTACGTCACGCTGGCGAACAACATGATCGTGATTGGCACGATTGTGGATACGCTGGGTCGCACCATCCAATTCAATTACGATTCAAACTTTCACCTGCTTTCCATTACGCAAAATTGGGCGAATGGGCAGACGTTCTATTGGGCGATTTTTTATTACGGCACGACGACCCTACAGACCAATTTTGAGCCGTGTCTGATCCCGGATGCTTTTACCAACAATCAATCTATCCCGGTCATCAACACCGTGGTCACGAGTGATGGCGCGCGCCACGTATTCAACTACAACGCCTGGGGACAGATCGCTCAACATCACACGCACGGCGAAGCCAATAACCTGCGATCCAGTATGATTTATGCCTTCCCGCCCAATACGACCGCGTTGGGTGATTGCCCGATTTTTACCCAGCGCAACGATTACATCGCCAATTGGGCAGGAGCGAATTGGACAGGAACCGTGACGAATTATTTTTACGTTGACCCGGCTGAAACCTACGGCCAAATCGTCTTGCCGAATGGCGTCGTGCATCGGGAAAAATACGGCACAGTGGGAGCGGAGCGCGGGTTGTTGAAGCGCACGGAAATCCTGGATGGTTCCGTGCGACGGCAATTCACAGAAAATATCTGGCAAAGCGACGGAGCCGCCGGCACTTTTCCGCCGCTGCGCCCGCGCATCGTCGAAACCAAGGTGTGCGACGACCGCAACGGCAACAACACCTACGAGTCGAGCGCGGACAAGATGCGCCGCACGACGATTTCTTATTTCACGCCGACGAGCTTGCTGCACACGAACATCCGCTTGCCTGAATACATTCGTGAATACAACGAGGGAGACACGGCGGCCACGGTTTATCGTACGCGCCGGTTGAATTACCTCGCCACCGATCAATACATCAACAGCGACCGCCGCATCGTGGGGCTGGTTTCGCAGGACACGCTGTTTTCCGGCAATATCGCGACGATGGTGGCGCAAACCGATTACCTTTACGATTACAACATCACTGAGTCTGGGTTCGTCTTTTTGCAAGACCACTCGACCAACACCACCGCCGTAAGCCAGCACGAAGGCCACTCAACCAACACCGGCTATCAGGTCGGAGGGCAACATCGCCGTGGCAACTTGACCAAAGTGATGCGTTACAGCGTGAGCGGTGGCACGGCCAGCGCGCCGATTACTTACAAAACCGGCTATTACAGCACGGGCACGGTAGCGTGTTCGACCGAGGGGATTGATACGCATAAGACCAGCGTCTTTTATAACGACGCTTTCACGGCGGGAGTGACAACGGCTCCGAGTCCAGCGACTTATGCCTATCCCACGCGCGTGCAAGACGCCGATACCTTTTCTTCCATGGCGAAGTATCATTACGACCACGGCGGCGTGACCGAACAAATTGACCCGAAAGCTTATCTGGCGAATCCGACGAATCCGCAAACCAAAGGCGTTACGCTCTATGACACCAAAGGCCGCGTCGAGCGCACCAAAGTCGTCAAAGATGGCGCAGATTATTCTTACACTCGCAACGTTTACAGCACCGATCACAATTGGGCGCAAACGCTGACGACGGTCAATAGTCTGAGCATAGAAACTTACGTAATGCACACGCTGGATGGCATAGGCCGTGAGCGCATCACGGTCACTGAACATCCTGGCAGCCTGGGCGGAGCGAAATTGCAGTATGTGGCCTTCGACATCATGGGGCGCGTTTATGAATCGTCGAATCCAACGGAAGTGAACAGTGCTAATTGGGCTCCCTATGGTGATGATTCGAATGGATATAAATACCGCTCACAGGCTTATGATTGGAAGGGGCGGCCCACAACAACAACCAATCAAGATTTAACTACGCGCAGCCTGAGTTATGATGGTTGCGGATGTTCCGGCGCACAAACCATGACGGCGCTCGACGAAGTGGGGCGCAAGCAAGTGAGTTACTACGACGTGTTCGGGCGAATGACGAAAACGGAGGCTTACAATTGGAATGGTTCAGCGGCCACTACGCTTTATTCCGCGACCACTACCGACTATGACGTTCGTGATCTGACGCTCAGCGTCAAAACCTATAACTGTGCCACCAACACGGCGAATTGTCTGGCGGGCGTTTATCAGGAAGCCACGACAAGCTACGATGGATATGGTCGCTTGGCTACGAGTCGATTGCCGGAATACAACACAGGCGCGCAGACGAGCTACAGTTACGCGGCGGATGATAAAATTGTCACGGCGACTGACCCGCGTGGCGTCGTGACGACTTACGGCTATGGCCCATTTAACAAGGCGGGAAATGCTTCTTCGCCGAACAATCGCGGCTTGCTTTCGAGCATTACCTATTCCAATTTACCGGCGTCAGTGACACCGACTTTACCGATTACGTTTGGTTACGACGAAAACGGACAACGCAAATGGATGGATGACGAGCCTGGTTCAGCTAATTATGTTTATGACAGTTTGAGCCGTATGACGCAGGAAACCCGCACTTTTATCGGACATCCGACGGCTTACACATTGGATTACAGCTACAATCTGGCGGGAGAACTGACTACTTTTTCCAACTCAACTGGGAAAACCATCAACTACCAATATGACAAGGTAGGACGCCTTTCTGGTGCCACGACAGCCGGTTTTGCGGGCATTTCATCACTTTTTTCTGGGGTTACTTATCGCGCTTGGGGCGGGATCACCCACGTTAATTACGGCAATGGATTGAGCAAAGATTTGATTTACGATAACCGCATGAATACTAAAGCTTCGATAATGCCTGGGAAAATGAATCTTGGTTACACTTATCACAATGACGGACGGGTCAACCAAGTGTCTGACTATCTTTACACTAGCAACTATAGGCTTATTAACTATGACCATCTTGGCCGCCTGAGCGCAGCCGCTTCTGGAATTTTTAACGAAACCTTTCAAAGTGATGTTTGGGGCAACATGACAGGGCGCTACAATAGTGCAAGCACCCCACAGAACTACACTGCCACTTATCTCAACAACCGTAATACGAGTACCACCTGGGCTTACGATGCCGCCGGAAATAACACGCGCACTGACAATTTGTACACCTATTACAACGCTAGTGGAAACATATCGAAGACCTGCAAAGGTACTTGTCCCAATCAAACAGAATATTATTATGATGGTAATGGTCAAGAGGTAAAAACGGTGTTCGCTGTTGGCGGAAGCCCCTTTAGTACCACCTACGAGATACGTTCCTCCGTGCTGGGCGGCAAATTGGTAATAGATAACATTGTCGGTACTATTTCCACTCACGCTTATGCAGGAGAAGAGTATCTTGCTAAAGGGGATCCCACGAGTACGGAATGGACGCACAATGATTTCTTTTCAAGCAAACGCTTGCGTGTCAATAGCAGTGGTAGCACTTTGGTTGCAATAGAGTTTGACCCTTTAGGTACTGCGGCAGAAGTCCAGGATTTGACACAGAATAATGTTGACGATATAGAGCTTGTCCGCAGAGAATTTGGAAGTCTGGCTGAAGCCTTAGGTCATGGATGCTATTTAGATGGTGCTATAGCTGAGTGTGGTACTGTTTTCCGATTGCTGGCCCAAGGTGCGGCTGTCCCAGGGCTAGGGAAGGATGCATTTACCGACTTCAAAAGGCAACGGGGAGGCACCGACCCAAGACCTAATCAAAAACCTAATCAACCAATCTTCATTCCCTTTGGTTTTAGCGGAGGCTTTTTTGTTACCCGGCAGACTCATGGCGAAGGCGTACCTCAAATTGAAGGCGGGGAGCTTGGCGGAAGCGGGTCTGATTTTTTTGACACAGACTTTATTTTAGGCGGGCTGCAACCTAATCAGTGGCAACTTACAATACCGCCTCTCCCGAGTAATCAGTGGCGACTTACAATTCCTCCTCTTGCGAAAAAGCAACCGTGTGATGTTGTCAATCCGATTACTGGCCAGCCTGGTTTTACACCAACCCCGAGAGGTGTCCAAGGGAATTTGCGCCCGGGTGTTGGAGGGCAAGGGCACTACTTAGCTCGAAGGAATGGCGGACGTCAGCATCAAGGGATTGATATTAATGGACACATGGCCTCACCGATTTATGCAAGCCATAGCGGCACGATTGTTCGTGCGGACAACAATGCTGGCGGGTATGGGAAGCTAATCGAAATAAGAGGCGACAATGGCGTTACTACGCGATATGCACATAATACGCTTAACTTATTTCCTTTAGGCAACTATGTTCCGGCAGGCCGAGTAATTGGTTTACTTGGGCAAACTGGCAATGCAGGTGGGCAGCCTTTGACGGAAGCACATGTTCATTTTGAGGTATTCATAAATGGCAGGCGTGGGAATCCAGCAACTTTTCTCAATCTCTCTTGTGCCTGGCAACTCAATTTACCTTAATAATCGGAGGATATTAGTCTGTGCAATTAATAGCGTGTTGGGTTTTGCTTTTCTATTCTTTGTTCGTCTTTGTGCCTCTATCGGTACTGCTTCAAGTACAGGCTCAAAGATCTAAATGGAAAGCCGCACATTATCGAGGGGTGATTGTTGGGAAATCTTTCATTGCTGAGGCACTAAAGTTATTTGGGAAGCCATATTCAGTTAGCCTGGAAGCAGATCATGATGTTGACGACCCAGATACACCGCTTCTTTACCAATACCAGCAAGGCGGAGATTTTCAAGGAAGCCTTGATTTCGTTGTTGATAAGCGAAGCAAGCGCATTCTTGAGATTCGCGTTACGCCTGACCACCTTACCAAAGAAAGGGCGATAACCCATTTCGGACGTGACTATATTCAAAGACGATATAGTTTTTGCCCAGATGTTGACGATACGGCGGCACCGATTTATGAAGACCCGACTGGAGACGTCATCCAAATTGAATACCCTCACAAAGGAATCATTTTGTCGGTGAATGGGGAAAATGAAGTTACCAATATCGCATACGTTAGCACTAATTTAGCGTTGGGTTCAGAGTCGAAATGTAAAAAAGGACGCTGAATTTTCAGCAAGCCGCCGAACGTGAGTGCGCGTGAGAGTCCTTCGGAATAACGCTGCGATGTAACCGTTCATTCGCGGCATAACTTATCTCGTTTCTGACGACATCGCTGGTTTTCTTTTATTGTCCTGCGCTGCTGGAACTGCGTTTAGCTTCGGCGACGATTTTTTCCACGTCGGCCAGCAGCCGCTTCGCGTCGTAAACGATGCCGTCCTTGATCGTATATTTCACGCCGCCGACTCTTTCAGGCTGATTGGTTTGATCGTTCAGCCTGAGCGCGTCCCTACCGTAAAGCATCTTGAAATTCGCCAGCGGGTTTTCGGTCGTAATCACCAGATCAGCCGGATAGCCCGGACGAATCAAGCCGAATTCGAGCTTGCGGCCTTGCCGTTCATTGCCAACGATCTCATTGCGCGAATAAAAAGAGGAGCGTAAGG
>JABFSD010000210.1 GCA_013140935.1 Acidobacteriota bacterium | reverse complement strand
CAAAGGCGCAGTCAGAACGGACTTTATTCTATCTGCTGAAATTATCGTGATTAGTTTAGGTGCGATTGCGGGCGCGGCGTTCGGCCAGCAGGTGGCGGTGCTGATTGCGATCTCGCTGATTATGACCGTCGGTGTTTATGGCCTGGTGGCAGGCATCGTCAAACTCGATGACGCAGGGCTTTATCTGTGCCAACAGCGTGGCGGTTTTCAACAAAGCTTCGGCAAGTTTTTGTTGGCGGCTGCGCCAAAGCTGATGAAGGCGCTTTCCGTTCTCGGCACGGCGGCGATGTTCATGGTCGGCGGAGGCATTCTGACGCACGGCTTACCGGTGTTGCATCACTTCAGCGAATCGCTCGCGCATTCGGTTGAATCCATCGGCGGCATCGGTTTCATTCTCAAAGGCGTCTTGCCGCTGTTGTTTGATGTCGTCGTCGGCATCGCGGTCGGAGCCGTGGTTGTCGCCGTCATCATCGCTGCCAAGCGTGCATTCAAAAAGTAAAAGCGCTCAGACAAGAATTGCTATGCGTTGTCGTCATCTTCTGACGGTCAGTTTGATTACGCTTTGTCATGCGTGCCGCTATCGCTTGCAGCCAAACGGTTTCAACCTTTGCGCGTCAGTGCCGCCGGATATTCGCTCGTGACGGCTGGGAAGTGGGGAAGAAAATTCCTGAGCCTTCACTTCCGCTTCACCGGCAAAGCGCGCACGACCGGTTCCCAACTCAAGCCCACCGCACCGTCGCCGGCGTCTTTGCCGTATTCCACCACCAACTGGTGATTCCCGGCAGTTACCGCGACCTCTATCATCGCGGGCTGCGTTCCTTTGCTTTGCCATTGGTCGAGCAGCTTTTCACCGTCGAGCAACAGGCGCGTGCGTGGCGCACTGATGAGCGTGAATTTGTAAGTGCCTGCCGCAAACGTCACCTTGCGCGTAAAGCGCGCCGTGAAGGCCTCGCGCGTCAAGCACTGTGTATTCGTACGTCCGGTAAAGTTGCGCGCGAAGCTCAACTCCAAATCCTTTTGGCCTTCGTCACGAATGACGGAGGCGTTGCCAGTCAGATCGTTCGATTCGAAATATTCGCCGCGCCAATGATCGGGCGCGACGTTGGTCAGGCAGGGATGAAGCTCCCAATTGAATTCGAGCAAGGCACTGCCCAGATGTTCGAAGTATTCGACGACGACCGTGTGATTACCGGCTTTGAGTTCCAGATCAACGGTGTGCGCGGTGTTCTGATCGCGCCACGCTTCGAATTTGAGTTGTTTGTCTATGAACAGCCGCACGCCGTCGTCCGCCGTGAAGCGAAAGCGATAAAACCCTTGCGGGAACGTAGTCGTGCGCGTCCAACGCACGGAAAAATTATCGGTCGCCTTCAAACAGCTTTCGTTCGGCGAACGCAATCCCCACTTGTCGAATTTCAAAAAAGCATTGCCGTCGTCGCGCACCAACGTCGGCGCGCCGCTCAACTTGTCATTGGCGAAATACTCGCCGCGCCAACGGTCGCCCGCGACTTTCACCAGACAGGGCGCGTTTTCCCAATTGAATTTCAAGGTCGCGCTGCCATAACGCTCAAAGTATTCCAGCACGATCAGGTGCTTGCCTGCGCTCAGATTGAGTTCAACCGATTTGGTTTGATTGAACTGCTCGCGCCATTCTTCGATCACGGTCTGACCGTCGAGCAACAACCGAAAGCCGTCATCGCCGGTCGCGGTGAAACGATATAGCCCGGCGATCACGGCGATGGTGCGCGTCCAACGCACAGAGAAATTGTCTGACGGCACGCCGCATTCAGCACTCGGCGAACTCAATCCCCACGCGAAATTCAAATCCGCTGCGCCTTCGTCACGCACCATCAATGGGTCGCCGCTGAAATCGCGATTGCCGAAATATTCGCCGCGCCAGCGCTCCGCCGCGATGGGCGTAACGGGCAAACAGCGACGCATCTGAGATTGTTGAGAAGCGGCGGTTTGCGCAAAGCCAGCAGAAAGGCCACCGGTCAATGCGAGGGATAGAAGGGCTGCGCACAGCAGCCGTGAGGGTAAATGAGTCATAGACCTTTGTTGCAAGGCGACACAAAACGGCATCTTGTGCCACCAACTGCCACCGCTTGTAAAGATTAACGTGGCAACACTTTTACGCGCGCGATGAACGAACCGCGATTATCGTCTAGCTTTTCTTCGTTGACGCTCAGAAACAGCACGCCGTTTTGTTTGGCGACGAATTCGCCTTCGGTGCCGATGAAAACGAAATCGTTGTTGTCATCGCCGACCACAGCGAGCAAGCCACCTGTAGGTTGGTTGGGCATCAGCCGTTTGGGGTCGTTGGCGGGAATGCCGCTGGGGCCGCTGCGGCCTTTGGTGCCCAGATCAACTTCGCCCGATGCCGTGATGCGAATGCGCTGGCCGCGTTGAATGCGAATCTCGGTGCTCGTCCAATCTGCCGCCGCCGCAATGTTGATCGTCTTTTCCGCTAACGACTCGGCGCTGGCAGTCGGCGGCGCTGGCTCTGCCGACACCGGTTCAGGTTTCGTATTCGTCACGGTCGCCAACGGAGCGTTGGTGCTTACTGGCGGTTCGACCGTGCGCACGACAGGCGCTGACACTGGCGCGGGTTCGACTTTGGGTTTGGTTTCAGGCACGGCAGATTTCGCCGCCGCTGGCGCACCCGTGTCGCTGTCGAATTCAATGCTCTCGACTTCTTCGACCGGAATCACGTGTTGTGAGGCCGATGAGCCTACGTAAATCGTGATCGTGAATTTGCGCTGGTTATAGCTCGTGACCTTTCCCTTAAAGACGCTGCCGTCTTTGAGGCGAATCGTGTCAGCCCAGGCGAATGAGCCGACAGCCAGCAAACACAGGGCCGCCGCGATAAAAGTTTTCAGCCGGAAAATTTCTTGCTTCACAGTTCCTCCCAATAACGCTTCTCGTTGTTAGTTTTCGGTTGCCTTAACCGCATGGCAAAAGGGGTTGCGCGCAGCTTACCACAGGGGTTTTCGATTTGTCAGGCGCGGCGCAAGGCGGCGAGCGAATCGTCACGAAGACGCGGGGAATGTCTGCCTGTTGCGATACGCAAGGATGTCCACTGCTTACGCAACAAATTAAATTGGCGAAAACAAGTGGGGCATCTTGACGCTGCGCGAAAGGCGCGTCTATACTCCGCCCGTCTTATGCATTGAGGTTCGTCCGAGCTTCGATGAACGATTCGGAAAATACAACACCACGAATTCCCGAAATCAGGTGGCGCAAGCGTCACCGCCCCGTTATCCATACTATTCGCTATTATTTGATTTTTCCTGGCTGCGTTGAGCCTTTTGACGCTGGTCGCTCTTGAGCAATATGAGAAGGAATGCTTGAGAGTCGGATCTGAATTACCTCCCTCCTTCTCCTGCTTGATTCCCACGATGTGGATTACCCGTCGTGGGATTTTTTTATGTCTCAGTCTTTCCTGTCTTCCTCTGGCTTGAACTGTATCAATGAAATTTCAGGCGTTACGCGAAAGCGCACGGGCAGAATGCTGGTGCCGATGCCCGGCGTAATGAAAATGTGATGGCCGTTTTCATAGACCAGACCGATGGCATAGCGGTCGTCATACATCGAAGGGACAATCGGTCGTCCGAACCACGGAAAGTTGCATTGGCCGCCATGCGTATGTCCGGCGAGCATCAGGTTTACGCGCGGCGGCAGTTCCGCGAAAACATCCGGGTTGTGCGTAATCGCAATGATCGGAGCGGCATCGTTGACCTGCGCGATTACGGCGCGCCAATTTGAGGGGTCTTTGAAAAAATCACCCAGCCCCATCAGCCAGAAAGATACGCCGCGCCATTCCAGCCGTTGGGTGTGATGATCGAGCATGTGAATGCCGACACGACTAAATTCCTGGCTAATTTTTTTGCCGTTGTAGCGATGATCGTGATTGCCCAGCACGCCGTAAACCCCCAGCGGAGCCTGCAACGCGCGCAAGTCCTCCGCAATCTCGCGGGGTTCGACAAAGCTGCCACCCACTACGCCTTGAATCACGTAATCGCCCAGCAACACAATCAAATCAGGCTGCTGCGCATTCGTCATCTGCACGACTTGCTGCAATTTGGTGCGGGTGATGTGAGGCGCTCCGACGTGTAAGTCAGAGAGCGCCGCGATGCGCAACGGCGGCATACCGGCTATCGGCAATTGGTATGATTTGACGATCAGACGAGAGGGTTCGACATAAAATGCCTGTCCTGCCAAGAGCGCACCGACCACCAACAAGGTGAGCAGAAAAATTCGCCAGCGTTTCAAAAGAGGAAAAAACATCGGTTCAAGATTCGCTGAGGTCGAGCCATTGCACGAGGCCGGGCAGCGGTTCGTGGCGGGCGAAAGCATCGAGCAGCGTTTCAATCTCCGTCGCCGTGTGGATGAGTCGGCGATAGCGCGGTTGCACGAAACCTTCGGCGATGGCGCGTTCGACCATCGTTAGCAACGGATCGAAATAACCGGCTACGTTAAGCAACCCAATCGGTTTTTGATGGATGCCGAGTTGCGCCCACGTGACGGCTTCAAAGAGTTCATCGAACGTGCCGAACCCACCGGGCAGCGCGAGGAAAGCATCGGCGAGTTCGACCATCAGCGTTTTGCGTTCGTGCATCGTGCGCACGACGCGCAGGTCAGTGACGAGCTCGTTCAAACGCTCTTTGCCTGCCAGTGAATGCGGAATGACACCGATGACTTCCCCGCCCTGCTCCAACGCGGCAGCGGCGCACGCACCCATCAAGCCGAGTCCGCCGCCGCCATAAACCAATCCAACGTTGCGTTGGGCCAGCACGCGGCCTGTAGCCCGTGCCTGCTCGACGTATTCTGTGCGCCCGCCGTTGCTGCTGCCGCAATAAACGGCTATGCGGCGTATGGTTGATTCAACAGCGGAAGAAGGTTCATTCATAACGTAACGCTTCAATCGGATCGAGGCGCGCCGCCTTCCACGCCGGCCAGAAACCGAAGATGAGTCCGATCCCTACGCTGGAAACGAAGCCGAGGATGGGAGCCCAGATGGGCACGTAAGACGGCACGAGCATTTTTATCACCAGTGTAACCAGCCAGCCCAAAAACAAACCGATCAATCCGCCGAGGCCGGTGAGCGTCATAGCTTCGATCAAGAATTGCCAGAGAATGTCGCGTTGGCGTCCACCAATCGCGCGGCGGATGCCGATCTCTTTGGTGCGTTCGGTGACGCTCACCAGCATGATGTTCATCACGCCGATGCCGCCGACCATCAGGCCGACCGAAGAAATCGCTACCATCGCCAACGCTACGCCCGCCGTGATCGAACGGAAGGTTTCGATGATGGAATCTGCCGTGTTAAGTCCGAAATTGTTGGGTTTGTTGAACGGAACTTGCCGCCGGATGCGCAACGCTTCAGTGACCTGATCTATCGCCGCCTTGAGTTGATTGGGTTGGGCGACCGCCAGAATGAAAACGTCTTCGGCGTTGGGCTTGAGTTTGAGTGCCACATTGAACGGCATAAAGATGATGTTGTTTTGATCATTGCCGCCGTCGCCGCCGCCGAAAAGCTGTTCGCGCTTTTCGAGTACGCCGGTGACGCGAAATTCCTTGCCGCCGACTTCTATCGTTTTGTCTATGGGCGAGCCGAAGGGAAAGTATTGCTCGGCCACCGAAGCGCCGATGACGCAGACTTCGTCGTTGCTGTCGTTTTCACCCTGCGTAAAAAAG
>JABFSD010000409.1 GCA_013140935.1 Acidobacteriota bacterium | reverse complement strand
GCCTTCCGGGTGGTCAGGTGTCTTGAGCAAATAAGGGACGACTGAAGCAATCAGCACGGCTTGCGCGACGTTTTTCCCACGATGACGCGACATATAACGTGCGACTTCGCCGCCGCCCATTGAGAACCCTACTAACGTAGCGTCGGTCGCTCCCGTAGCCGCAATCACATCTGCCAGATCGTCAGCCAAGGTGTCGTAATCGTAACCGCCCCAGGGTTGCGACGAACGACCAAATCCGCGCCGGTCATAGGCAATCGCGCGAAAGCCGGCTTGTGCCACCGCCAGCATCTGATCGTCCCAGCTATCTGCCGAAAGCGGCCAGCCGTGAATAAAAATAATCGGACGACCGCTGCCCCAATCTTTCACATAAAGTTTTGTATCATCCCGTGTCGTGACGTAATTCATAGGTTATCTCCAAAAGTAGTTATGCCAGTTAATGCGCACCGTTCTTCGGGTTCGCATCGCTCCTTCATATTGCGGCAGCTTCGTCAGCAAGCATTGTGCCGAGGTTTGACTAACATTCATTGAACGCTGGATGGGGTTGGCCATGACGAGGCTGAATCGCACCGCTACGGTTGAACTCATGACATACACCGACACAGTCAGAGAGCGTACTAACGAGAAACGCTCTTTGAGAAAAATCGGGAGCCAATGGCCTTTTTGCCAGAAAATTTCTATGGCATCGGCCTTGCACCAACTTGCCCCAGAAGCACAATCGGACGATCAATCAATCGATCAATCAATCAAGGAGGAATCACGATATGCGTCAGGCAAAACTGATTAAACGTGGCGAACAACCAACGCAAAAAGAAACTCCGGTTAAATCGGCGAAAGAAACGCAAACGACGTTTGTGCGGAATACGATCAAGACGGCGCAAGCGTGGGTGAAAGATTTTCAAACTAACGAACGCACAGACGCACGTCAGCAATTTGCTGCGCTTTTCGCCTAACTGTCGCC
The DNA here is from genome assembly GCA_013140935.1 of Acidobacteriota bacterium. Classification (GTDB taxonomy): domain Bacteria; phylum Acidobacteriota; class Blastocatellia; order RBC074; family RBC074; genus JACPYM01. The sequence goes on along the minus strand of JABFSD010000409.1, from coordinate 4,737 downwards.
TAATCATCGTTAGTAAGTAACTTCGTTGATAAAAAGGAAACACCATGAATCACACAGAAACTTGTTCGCATAAATATTGTCATTGTCCGGCACAAGCCGGCAGTGGTTATTGTTGTGATTATTGCGCCAACGCTTCGCATGACCAACACAGTGAAGGAATTTGCCAGTGCGGGCATCTCGATTGTTCGGGAGCGATGTTGGTCGTGGCGGAACCGGTAGCGGCTTAGGATTTGTTTGAAAATAACTTGATGATTTGGGCGCAACGTTTAGAGTAGCGCCTTGAGGCGCTACTCTAAACAAGGCGTCTGATTAATTTATTTCCGAACGAAGCCTTAACGAAAAGGAACCTATATGGACACAATTAATAATCAAAAACAATATGCGAGCAGAGGCGTATCAGTGGGGAAAATTCTGATCGTTATCGTTCCGATTTTATTAGGAGTCGTGGCGGCGTGGTTTTATTTCTTCCCGCAATCTCCGGTGCCGCGCGCGGCGGGCCAGATGTTGCAACAGGCGGCTGATGCGACGACGACAGGCAAGGTGAAATCCGCCTTCACGCTTTCTCAGCGATTGTCGGCTTATGACATCGAACCTGCGACGCAAGACGGCGTCGTCACCCTGACGGGGCAAGTGCCGACTGAGATTGACCGAGAGTTGGCTGAGAAAGTGGCGCGCGATACGCGCGGTGTCAATCAGGTGAATAACCAATTGGCCGTCGAACCCAACGTTAAACCGTCTGACGCCAGCTTGCGTGAAAGCCAACGTGTTACCGATTTAGAAATTCAGGCGAACTTGCGCGAGCGGTTGGCGGCTAGCACTGAGCTATCAGGCAAAGCCATTCAAATTGCTGTCTCCAATCGCAACGTCGTGTTATCCGGTGAGGTAGAAACCCCCGCGCAGAAATCCGGCGTAGAGCAAGTCGCCCGCAGCATTACTAACGTGGCTGGCGTCAATAATCAGTTGAACGTCACGAACCCGGCTGCGCCGCAACAGGAAACCCCTGGCGTCACGACACGCGACGCTGAGTTAAGCCGTCAGATTGGGTTTGCCTTGTTCAACGAACGCGAAAATTTCACCGACGTGGCCGCAATCAAAGTGGAATGCAAGGACGGTCAAGTTACCTTATATGGCTCGGTAGCGACGCGCGCCGAACGCGCACTGGCCTTACGCATCGCCCGCGAGATTAAAGGCGTCTCAAACGTCAATAATCAGCTTCAACTCGCTATCGGTTAGATAATCACTACAAATAACCTGCGCCCGCTGCTTCCCATTTCGCCAATTTTGGAGGTAGCGGGCTTTAGCATTGTCACAAGCATTGTCACACCCAGCAAAGCGCACTATAGCGATACGCCCGCAGCTTATGTGTACCAAGCGAGTTCAAATAACTTTAAGCGATGCAACGAATGATACGCACCGACTGTCGTCAGACCTCGTTGGAGTATTACAACTACGCTAAATAAACGACTTAGGAGACTGGCCGCCAACTGAAATCATTGGCACAGTGGTTGCCAAACTAATCACATCAAGACATAAAAATGCGCAGGGGAAATTCCCTATGCAATAAGGAAAACAAAAACCAGTGGAGCAGTAATTTAATCAGAGGAGGTCAATATGCCTTACATTCAACGTCGCCCTTACCTGAACGAAACGGAATATGATGAAGTTGTGGAAGAAACGCCGTATCGCGGCATGCGTTCTTTTTCTAACTCTGGCTCAATCGTAATGTTCTTTATGTTACTTTTGTTAGCCGGCTGGGTGTTGATGGGCAATAACCGCTCGCCTCGTGATTTCGGGATCAACTGGGGCGGCGGCGCGGATGTAGCGGTCGCAGCTCCGGCTGATGTGGAAGTTCGTGTCGAACCTACGCCGCGCGTGGTTTATCGTGAACGTCCCGTCACCGTGCCCGTAGCACCGGTGCGCCGTACTGCTGAAGCGACCACGCTCCGCGCAGCAGAAACCGAGAAACGGCCTACGCCGCGCGCGAAAGACGCTGCTATCGTAGGTTATTCCTGGATTTCGGCACCGCGCGTGAATATGCGCAGCGGGCCAGGCACGGAATACAGTTTGGTTTCGGTGCTGGACAGCAAGCAAATGGTCGCCGTGCTGGATAAGTTCGAGTTAGATCAAGTCGGCGAAGTCTGGTCGAAGATCAGCATCGAGTCGCAAGGCATCATCAGAGAAGGTTGGATCAACCGCAGTTATTTAAGTTACTAATTTTCGAGCTAACTGGTTATGCGGTTAAAATTAACTGAAAGAATATTAAGGAGGCATTATGTCAGTAGAAAGTTTGTTGGTTCTATTATTATTTTCAGCGATTTGTGGCGTCATCGGACAAGTCATTAGCGGTCGCTGGCAACGCGGTTCGATCGGAGCCACCTTATTGATCGGATTCATCGGCGCGCTCTTCGGCACCTGGATGGCGGCCTTCGTGGGTTTACCCTCGCTGGTTGTAATGCGCATCGGGATTTTCACCTTCTCCGTGATTTGGTCGTTACTGGGCGCGGCGATGTTGATGGGGGTGGTCGGTCTTTTCTATCGCCGCCCCTATTACGCCTACTAACCGATAAAAAATTATTGCTGACAGTGTCTGAGCAAGACAGCAGGGCAAGTTATCAGAGAGGGGACGAAGTTATTCACTCGTTCCCTCTTATTTTTCGTAAAACACTTTCACCAAAGGAAACAACGCATGAGCGACAAAACGAGTAAGAAACAATTTTTGAGCAGCGTCAGCGAATTACGCACGCGGGCGCGCAAGAAGATCGAGGCCGGCGCACTCACAGAGGCCTATCCCTTAAACCCGGAAGAAGCTTGCGGGATTTTGAACGAAGCGTTAGCGACCGAATTGGTTTGCGTGTTGCGCTATCGCTTTCATTATTTCATGGCCTCCGGCATTCATTCAGGCGCAGTGGCAAAGGAATTTTTGGTTCATTCCAACGAGGAGCAAGGCCACGCCGACCTATTGGCAGAACGCATCAAGCAGTTAGGAGGCAAGCCGGAAATGAATCCTGACATTCTGACGCAAATGAGCCATAGCGAATATAAAGAAGGCGATACGTTGGCGGAAATGCTTAAAGAAGATTTGGTAGCCGAGCGCATCGCCATTGATTCTTACCGCGAATTGATCGAGTACTTCGGCCATAAAGACCCGACTACGCGCCGCTTGCTGGAAAGTATTTTGGCTGTCGAAGAAGAACACGCAGACGAGTTAGCGGATTTCTTGTTCGCGCAGGAAGAAGGTAGCGACACACCGCGTAAACTTTATGCGAAAGACGAAGTCGTAGCGAAAGCGGCAGTTCCCAAAAGCGGGAAGATGAAGAACGTTGTAGCAGATAAAATGTAGCCGCTGAAAAAATGCGCGGTAAATGAGCGTCAGGGGCAAGTTGTAGGGCGGGTTAGTAATCCGCCCTGCAACTTGCCCCTGAACACTCAAACTAAAACCGCTGTAAGCAGATAAATTCGTCAAAGCGAAAATCGCCCGAAGAGTTATTTTTTCTTCTCTATCTTCAGCATGTTCTTGACGTTTTTTACGCCGCTAGTCGCTTTCGCGATTTGTTCCGCGCGAGTTTTTTCCGAAGCGTCCTCCACCGTGCCGTTCAGCGTCGCCACGCCGTTCACCACATCCACGTTCGTGCCGATAATACCTTCCGCGACGAACTTGGTTTTGATTTTCGCCAGCACACCTGCGTCGCTCATATCTTCGGCGGCTTCTTTGGCGGCGGCTTCGGTCTTTTCACCGATATTCGATACGCTCGTCGTAGCCGGGTTGATCGTGATGTTGTTAACGACACTTTTCACCCCGTCAGTCATTTTGGCGATCTCATCTGCCGCCGTCTTCTCTGATTGCGCAGGTACCGCGCCAGTCAGCGTTACTACGCCATTGACGGTGTCAACACTGACTTTCAATGCACTGGTGCGTGAATCGGCAGCCATTTTGGTTTTGATTTTGGTAGTGATACCGGCGTCGTCTACGGTTTGTGGCGCGTCACAAGCGGCCAATCCCAACCCCAATACTACGAGTGCAGCAGCTAATACGAATTTCATTGGTTTTTCTCCTTAAAAGCGAACGTGTTTTTGATAGCACTTCATTTAGTGCGTTTGCGACAGGCTAAAAGCAACCGTCAAGCCACAACTAACAGGCTGTATTTTTAGTTTTTTTGTAACCAGTAAGAACAAGCAGGAGAATCGAGTATGCGGGCAGTACAAAGCCTGTATCTTAGCCTGTATCTTAGAAGGACAAGAGGCGCAGTTTTTGGCAAAGTCGGATGACGGTTACTCACTCATAGATTTGAATGAGGAAAAATAATCGGGTCGTGAGCTATTGAGTTACTGCGAATCTGCTCGGTGCAAAGGGCTATCGAAATCGTCCACTCAAACTCGCTAACACCGCGATTAGTTCAGCCGGTTCGACCGGTTTAGGCACGTGCATCTGAAAGCCTGCGCTGAGTGCGCGCAACCGGTCTTCGGGACGGCTATAGGCAGTTAAGGCGACTGCCGGCAGGTGCCTCTCTGCCGCCCCTTCGCGTTGGCGGATTTGTTGAATTAAGTCATAGCCGCTACCTTCTGGCATGCCGATGTCTGACACCAATAAATCAGGCGGCCAGTCGTTCAACATTTGCTGTGCTTCAAAAATATCGCCTGCCGTTCTTACCTCAGCACCTGCCATTCGTAATAACGAACTGATTAAATTGCGCGCGTCAGCTTCGTCGTCTACGGCTAATACCTTCAGACCGTGTAATG
>JABFSD010000807.1 GCA_013140935.1 Acidobacteriota bacterium | reverse complement strand
CACAAGCCAGCCAAACGAACTCAGGAAAGATCAAGCTCGCAATCAAGGCGGTCTTTTCGGCTTCGACAATGGCGTCGGGCGCGCTTGGTTCGGCCTTTAGCAAGTGTTCGCCGAAGAAGCATTGCGCAAGCTCGAACGATTCAGGCAGCGCGCCGCGTTTCTTGAGTTCAGCATGCGACCAATTCGGATTGGTATCTTTGCGTCGTTTCCCTGTTGTCGGGTCGTAGCTAATAAGTTTGCCGGTGCGGATGCGCCCTTGTCCGTCAACCTGCCAGTACACGCAACGCCCGCCGTCAGTGCCAATCAGATAGCGAGCCACTGCCTGACTGACCGCCGCAGCGTCAAAGCGCGTCAGTAAGAATTGAGCAAAGCCATTGCGGTCGTAACCGGTCAAGGACTGTTCAAGGTAAGTGCGCGGGATGGTGTCGAACGGTTTGGCTTCTGGCTTCGGACGCGACACAGCACGCGGATAAGCAGGGCGCGAAGCGCGTTCCGCGCGTTCGGTCGGATTGTCGGCGAAATGCTCCTTCGTCGTCCGGTGATAGCCGCATTTCGATTCACGGTTACAACGTCCTACATCATCGGCGATGTACTCGCCAGCATCATCAACGTAGCGCGTGAAGACGAACTTCTGACCACACGACGGGCAGTCGTGGCGAGTGGCTTTCGTTTTGTACTTTTCGAGTGTGAGCATCCTTTCCGCCTTTGAAAATCTTCAAAAATCTTCAGCCCTAACTTTTGAAAAAATTCTTCCTGTAAATAAATCCGTGATGAGGCTGGTAGCTGACAGAACCTCATCTCAAAACAAAAGACTTATGGTTCCGCCAGGTAGATCGTCGGGAGGCCATCACGGAAATATTTACAGGAGGAAAAAATTTGTTTCTGGAAAATCTTCAAAATCTTCATTCTTCCGAATGGCAAGCCGTGCGCTAACGCTATAAAGCATTGCAAATCAGAAAGTTAAACCGCTTTTTCTTATTGCGAACAGGGCTTCTGTTTTGAAGATTTTGCAGATTTTCAAGTTGAAAATCTGCGCTTCCAGTGGCTCCGGTTTGAAGACTTGAAGATTTTGAAGATTTTCCAGAAACAAATTTTTTTCAATTCTTACCCTATCGGGAAACCTCCATTTGGTTTCCTATTTTCTCTACGCTGTAACCGTGCGCCTGAAGCCGCTTGCGAAAATTCTGTTTGCCGAGCGGTTTCAACCCCGACTCATTCGAGTAATCCCGATAATCCTTGTAAACGTTTTTGAGCAGTCCATTCGGTTCGGCTTCGGCCTCTTTCAGGAAGCACGCGACGCTATCCGAATCATCACGGTAGGTTTTGACCGCCTCTCTGACGATCTGCGAATCTGAGAAATTGCCGGTGCGCAGCAAGCGTTTTAGGCCATCCAATACCCAATTGAAAACGCCAGAAAGCTCAGTGGCAATGATCTTCTGAGCCAGGCTTTTGTCTTGCTCGTTATCTGGAATCCTGACGTTAAAAGGCACGATCAATAGCCGACGAAAGTAAGCGTCCGTCTGTTCGGCATCGCGTGGCAACTCATTGCAGTTGAAGCACAGCTTGGCATAATGTTCCATTTGAAACGATTGGCCGTACTTCAGCCGTGCCATAATCGGTTCGTTACTCACCAGTGTTTTGAAAATGTCTTTACTCAACATCGCCGCGTTGATCTCGCTGCCGTAATTCAAGAGCTTGTTGGCGATTTGCGCGCGGTTGTGTTCCTGCATCAGGTCAGAGACTGAGTAATTGACCGTATTTTCTTTGCCGAGCAGCGCGTTCATCACGTCAAACATCACGCTTTTGCCGTTGGCCCCGCCTCCGTAAAGCAACAGAGCTTTTTCAAATTTCAGGTTCCGCGTAAAGACATAGCCGAAGTACTCCGCCACAATCATCTGCAATTCGAGTTCGGGTAAAACGCGGTCAAGGTAAGCTCTAAACAATGGCGCATCAGCCTTTTCGTCGTAGTCAAAATGAAGCTGATGTTTCAAGAAGTCGGCGTGGTTGAAGGGGCGCAAGCGTTGCGCCGTGGCGGTAATTTCAAAGGTACCATTCCGCAAATTCACCAACACCTTATCAGCGTCGGCTTCGACTTCCTCAAAGTAACCAGCGGCAAAAAACTGCTTACACAGCTTGTCTATAAATTCGTAATGCTCCGCCGTCACATCGAAGACGCCCAATTGTCGAGCAGCCTTGCTTAGGAACTGCCGCAACGCATCACGATCAATCTCGCGCCAGTAACAGCCGTTGTAAACGAACACAAAATCATTCTTGCGCGCCAGCCGAAACCGGCCTTGCTCAATAGTCTTGAGCAAAGCGCGAACGGTATAAACGAGCAACAGCTTTTCTTTGAGTTCGCGGTTTTTGAGTTCGTCGCTTGGCTTCAAGCTTTCAAGAATTGCGCGCAGCACTTCCGCGTGTGTAACTGATTCGACTGGGGATTTGTCGGCCAGCAAATTGCGCGCATGTTTTTGTACTGCGTTGATCGAAATTGAGCTTGAGCCATTCATACCTTCTGGCTTTTTTCGACTCGATTGTGTGATAATCATTTTGTTAAATTTGATTTTTTCGAGCCGCGCTAGCCTGCAAAAACTACGCGGCTCGAATTTTGTTTAGGACTTTGGCGACTGTGTAGTAACTCACACAGTCGCCGTTTTTGTTTGCGCGTCGGCCCGCGCCGGAACGCGCGACGATTCGATCAGCCGATGGATTTCGCTCTCGCTCACCAATCGCCGCCCGCCTAGTTTGTGTGTCTCAATTTTTCCAGCTTGTGCCCAAGCTCGCGCTGTCCAAATTGAGACGCCCCAGCGTTCCGCCGCCACGTTAAGCGAGCGAAGGCTCTCAGTTTTATCTGATTCCTGTAATTGCAAGGGTGTTTTATTCACAGTCGTTCTCCTTTTGAAAAATCGCTATTGACTACTAACCGCTGCAATTGTAGGCTTTTTCCTGCAAGATTTCCGCAACAATCTATCAACAATTGCAAGAACTTAAAAATGAAATCAGCAACAAAACCCCCTCGCAAAAAAGCAAACGAGAGTTTAAGCGTTGAAAAGGCTCCAAAAACCTCACGCGCAGTCCCTGTACCTGCCGGATTAGAAAAGTGGTTGGAATGGGTAAACGCTGTCCCTATTGATGCAAAAACTATCAGTGAATTGAACGACAAACCTGACAAACCTGATAAGCACAGCGTCCACGTAAAGAAACACTTGAGGATACTGATGAAAGAATCGCTCAAGAAAGGCGAGAGTGATTCTATTTTTTGGAAATACGAACCGAAGCTGATGTCAGAGTTACAAAAAGAACCTGATGAAGGAGTACCTGATGATGCGCCGCCGCCAACGCATAATGAAATCATTGATTTGGCGGATCGCACCTTGCGAAGCCACGAGGAAATAAACCGCATTCCAGAAGAAGCGTTATCCTCTCTTCCCCTCGAAACCCGCCAAAAGATAGTTGAGGGTATCAAGGACTTTGACGATTTCCTTAACAGACAAACAATGAGACTCCGATACGATTTTTGGATTAAATTCTCGCGCCTCATAAGGAACCTCGCACGTAACAAAGAACCAAATGCTGAATGGGTTTTTCCAGACCTAGCAATCCTTGAGAGAGCAGAAAATGGCGCGTTACGCCTGAAAAATGACGACGTTTTGCAAGACATATTGAGCGTTGGCGCTGAAGTTGACCGAATCCGAGAATGCCCGTTCTGTTTGAGAATCTTCTGGGCAGGACACGGAAACAAACAACGATGCGGGGAAACGTGCAGCGATGCTTTGAATGATCGTGTTTATCGAGAGAAGCATAAAGAACAGATAAGCAAGCAGCGCAAAAAAAAATATCAGGAAAAGAAGAAAGCAGCACAGAACAGTGCGCCGAAGAAAGGAACGAGGTGATATGCCCAGAAAAAACGGACAACCCCGCGACGGCATCTACACGCGCAAAGACCGCCCCGGCTTTTGGATGTCGTATGTTGACGCGCAAGGCCGTCGCAAACAGAAAAAGCTCAACGCCGCGAATATCACGATTGCCAAAGACCTGCGCGCCGCCGAACTTCGCAAGATCGAACACGCCAAAGCACTCGGCTTCACGCCAGCGAGTGATGAGCAATTTGCCGAACTCGCCAAACGCTTTCTGGAATATCAAAAGCCGCGCCTGTCTGACGCTTCCTTCATCCGCGAAACCGGAATCGTCAACAAACAACTCATCCCCTTCTTCAATTGCCAGGTGAAAGGCATCCGCCGTCAGGACGTGCAACGCTACATCACGGAACGAAGCGCAGAGACTTCGGCGCACTCCGTCTCGAAAGAGTTGAACGTGTTGAAACACGCGCTGCGGATGGCAGTCGAGTGGGAGATTATTCCGGTCAATCCGGCGCAAGGCGTCAAAGCGCCGAAAGTACCGGCAGGTCGCGTTCGTTATCTTCAGCCCACTGAACTCAAAGCCTTGTTGGAAGCCTGCCCCGACTGGCTGCGGCCTATTGTGGCGCTGTTGGTTTGCACCGGAATGCGCCGCAGTGAAGTTTTGGGCTTGCGCTGGCTGGATGTAGACGTAACGCATAAGCGCGTCATCCTGCCCCAAACCAAGAATGGCGAAGGGCGAATCGTTTACCTGAATGAGTTGGGCATGATGGTGTTGGCTTCCCTGCCCGCTGGCGAGCCTGGTGACAAGCTGTTTGGCAACGTTACGCCTGAACAGGTGAGCGTGCGATTCGCCCGCGTATGCGTCGCGCTGAAGATCGAAAACTTTCGTCTTCACGACTTGCGACACACGGCGGCAAGCTGGCTGCGGATGAGCGGGGCCGACATTCACACCGTTGCACTCGTACTCGGCCACAAAGACCTGAGAATGACGGCGCGTTACTCGCACTTGAGTCCCGATTATCTGGCTGATGCTATGGGCAAATTGGACGGCGTTTTCGGTGCATATCGTGACCACAGCGTGACCAAAGAAAAAGGACTCACAACTAAAAAGCTGTAAGTCCTTTTTCTTCAGTACGACCCGTACGGGATTTGAACCCGTGTTATCGCCGTGAAAGGGCGGTGTCCTGGACCGGGCTAGACGAACGGGTCAAAGATTCGTTTCAACTGAACTGCCTGCCGAAACGAAGCGCGGATATTACGGATGCAGGTATGGAGCGTCAAGGGGGGTGTCGAATTATTATTTCAATCCTAAGCCCAATGTTTCGCGGCAGTATTTCAAACTGCGTTCGAGTTGCTCGCGTTGATATTGCTGCTGCGCCGCTTGCGGGTTTTGCCCGGCGGCGGGTTTGAAGGCTTCGCGCGGCTTCCCTGCTTTCGCCAACGTCATAAAGCGATTGAATTCGTAAGCGCGAATGTCGCGGTAAGGCTCCCAAAATTCCGGTTTGCGATAGGCGTAAGGTTTATTAATGCCCGAAATGATTTCCAGCACGACCGGCACTTGCGGACAGAGTTTCGCGTACCGATCAAAGTAAGATTGCCATTCGATCTGACCGTCACCTATCGCCGTCCAGGCGACGATTGCACCATCGGTATCTTCCCAAATCGCAGAATCACGAATGCCGGTCGTGACGGCATAAGGCGCGAGGATTTCGAGATTCGTATGCGGGTCTTCCAGCGTCCACGTAGCGTTGCCCGAATCCAGCGTCACGCCTACGAAATCTTTGCCGCAATTTTCGATGAGTTCAGCCAGTTGCCAGGCTTGCATATCGCCCGCATGG
>JABFSD010001086.1 GCA_013140935.1 Acidobacteriota bacterium | reverse complement strand
TCTTCGGCAAATTCCATAAACGTGCGTTGCCAATGAAAATCGTAGCCGGCGAACTCACTCGTTAAACCAATGCCGCATAACACCAGCCAACCGCTCAACCAGAGCCACGGATAAACCTTGAGAAACACCACGCCTGCCTGACCGCGCGAAAGCCTTTCTGCTTCGCGCTTAAACGTGTGAAGCTTGAAGCAGAACAGATGCAGCCAATGCAATGAGTCTTTCAGGTACGCCCGGATCATTTCTTCTCCAACCTGCAATCGCTTTTGCCCGTCACGCGGCTTGTGCCTGCAACTCGCTGGGGAGGAGACTGAGATACTCGCGGATTTCCAGATTCATCCGGTCTATCTCAGCCAGAAAGCCGCCTGCGGACAGGCGATAGTTTTCGGGATTGGTCTCGACTTGCCGTAAGCGTTCGACCTGTTGTTGAAAGTGTTGGATGCGCTCGCGTGTCGAGCGAAATTCCTGATCGTTGTTAATCATCGGCTAAATCTCATCCAGCGCGAACGGCTGGCGTTTCTGATGACGCAAATGTAGCACCGTCACGGTTTCATCTTCGATCTCAAATAAGATTCGGTTAGAGACATAAAGCAACTGCCAAAGGCTGGTTCGGCAAACCCAACTTGGCGCGCACTTCGGCAAAAGCCTCTTTGACCGAGTGCGTGCGCCCGGCGGCTTTGTCGCGGCGTCCTTCTTCAATGCCTTTGCGCGCTTCGGCCTGATCGAGATCGGCCAGCAGTCGCTCGTAATCGCTATCGGTTTGAAGCACGAAGGTCGCGCCGTTGCTGGCGGCGACGCGGATGGGAGCTTGCGCCGCTTGTTCGATCAAGGAAGCCCAAAGCTCCGGCGTAATTTGTTCAACCTGAATTGCCGTACCTGTTTGTGCCATTGTCAGTACCTCGTGTTCACTGGTTATTTGTTGTCGCCTTTGCCGGTAACCAAATCGCGCGCCTGTTTAATCAGCCCCAGCCATTTGCCGATATTGTCTACGCTGACTGTGCGCTTCGCCAGCGCCTTGTATTCATCCGCCCGGTCGGGAAAGAAATCGCCGTAAGCCTTGCCCAACGCTTCGGCCAGCGCCCAATCGTCCCATTGCCGCCGCCGGTTGGTCAGCACCTGATCGCAGAGGATGCGCAGCCGCAAGGGATGCAACTCGAAATAAGAGGCGATGAACCGATTCTCGGCGTCAGTGAATTGCACCTGCGCGTCGTAATGCGCGATGAACTCAGCGGCCTCTTCGTCGGTGAAATTGCCCAACTCGACTTTGGTGAAAATGTTGTCGAAGGGCGAAGTCAATTTGCCGTCCAGCTTCAGCTTCTGCAATGGGTCGCACGAGGCCGTGACGAAGACGAACTTGCCGAGTTCGAGTTGCGAGCGCAGATGTTCAAAGAAACCGTTGCCGAATTCGGCGGGGCGTTTGAAGGTCTCTTCAAATTCATCCAGACATATAACGATGCGTTCGTCGCGCGCGGAGGCGGCTTCTAACAGATCGGTGAAAGCCATCAAATTTTCGGTAGCTGATTGGTTGGGCGCGACGGCATCGGCTTCCATTCCCAGCTTGCGCAAAATGGTCGCGCAGAAACCCGGCAAGGTTTGGTAATGCGCGTCCTGCAAACTGCAATAGGCGAAGCGGTAGCGCCGGTCATCTAACTCTGCCGCACCAATCTGCGTGAGCTGATAGAGCAACGACGATTTACCGATGCGCCGCTCGCCTACGATAGAGACGCATTGCAATGATTGCAGCCGCGTCAGAATCGTCGCCAGTTCGTCTTTGCGTCCGAAGAAATCTTCCGGGTTCGTGACCGGGCCGCGATTGGTAAAGGGGTTGGGGGTTGATGCCATTGCGTCAATCCTTTGGCTGCTTTGTTATCGTTGTACGCCTAGCTACGGCACAGGCGCGGGGGAACTGCTTGTACATCTTACCGCTCTCGCGTCAATTTAGGGAATCCAGTCGTAGCGGTTGCGGTGCGCTTCATCACGACTGACGTAGCTATTGCCGATGGGCGTTATGACTTGACAGCTTGGCCGGTGGGGCTACGCGCAGTATGTGGACGACGCTGGTGCTGAAACGCAGCGGCAAGGAATGGCGCATCACGGCGATTCGCAATATGTTGCCCGCTGCGCAACGCTGAAAAGCTGCGGCAAATCGCTATGCCATCCGCCATCGAGAGGCCGGATTCGAGATTGGAGATTCGAGATTGCGACGCGCGCCTTGCTGGTGCGGCGTGCGGCGCTTGAACACAATCGGCGCGCGCCGCCAAACCGTGTAGACCCGTCGTAACGAGCCTGACCGTTTCCTGCTCCGGTCAACGGCGCGCGCCGAACTCGGCTCGTCACGCAACGAGCCTTACCTGATTCTCAGTCGCACGGGATTGCTCGGCCTGCCATCAAGTATCAACACCAATTCCACATCGCCGCTGTCTGCGAGTGATTCGGGAATGCGCAGGTTGAGTTGATCAAGTCCGAGGAAGCCGCCTTGCACGCCTGCGTAAAGCACGGGCAGATTCGCGCTGCTGCTGATAGACATGCGTGCGTCGCCCGAATGTAGACGAAAGCCCGTGCCAAAAAGCGCGACGTAACTGCCTGCGCTGATCGTGACCGGAGTACCATCGGCGTTGCTCATGACTTCGGTGAAATTGAGGCCGTCGCTGCTGGCGATGCCGGCGGGCGCGCCGCGTCCGTTAGCAGTGCGCGTGAAGATGCCGGGCGCGGTGAGCGTGACGGCCAATTCGCCTTGTGACACGGTTCCGTCCGCCGCGACGATGACCAGCCGCGCCAGACCCGGCGGCAAGTCGGGCGGCCACAGGCAATTGATTTGCGCAGCCGAGACGAAGAGCAACGGTACGCTCAAGCCGTTGAGATAAACCGACGTGCCTGCCAATGTTTGCGGCAACGGCACTGTGGCTGCCGAAGCCGTTTGCCCCGCCATCCGCGAGCCTAAAATCAAACCGATGGAATCAGGCGCTGCGCCCAGCGTGAAGCCCGCCGCATTGCCGGCGCGCGCGACGGTGGCGTTGAGGTTCGCTTGCGTTGCGACGACGACGACGATGGGTGCGGAACGCAGGCCCAGCGCGTTTTGCACTTGCACGAACAATGCACCCGGATTTGCCAGCGACGGGGAGGGCAATTCCACTGCCAAATCACCTGCACTCAAACCCGCCAGCGCCATCTGTCCGTTGACGATCACCGTGCTGTTAGCGTCGAAGCCCACCCCGCGCAAGACAAGCGTATTGTTCGCGCTGCCGGGTAGAATCAGATAGCTCGACGCGCTCGTGATGACGGGCGGTGCGGCGAGCGAATTCATCTGCCCGCGTACCGCGCCGCCGCCGTGTACCGTCGTGTGCAGGTTGACGTAAAAGCCCGATGGATTCGCCAGCATGCGTTGCAATGCGCCGCTCTGCGCCGCCGTTGTAAGCGGTACGGTCAAGTTGATCGTGCCTTTGCCGTCCGCTGAAACGACGTTGTTGGCGGCGCTGAGCGCCGTGCCGATGACTACGCCGCCGTTGGTTCCGGCGGGCGCTTCGTGGATGTGCAAGCCGGTGAAAGTCACGCTGGCGGGGAAGTCATACGTCACCGTGAATTGCACCGTGCCGCCGTTGATCGCGCCCTGCGCATTGCGTGTAGGGCTGGCTGTAATCGTCGCCATCGCCGTTGCATTCAAGCCGATGACGGGCGGGACTTCTTCGGCGGGCGAAAGCATCAAGGTGCGCGCGCTGATTTCACGCAACGTAGTGAGTTGTGCGCGCAGCGCGCCGGTCGGATAAACGTTCGTATGCAGGTTGACGTAAAAGCCCGCCGGGTTCGTCAGCAAGCGTTGCAACGTCGCCGCCGAGACTTGCGCGGCGTTGAGATTGAGCGTGACTTGTCCGTTGGCGAAGGTTTGTTCGGTCAATCCTGAATTGAAAACTACGGGGCCGGTCGCGCCTGCCGCGCCTTCGTGAATGTGCAGGCCGGTGACGGTGACGCTCGCGGCGAAACGCACGTTGACCTGAAAGTTGACCGCGCCCGACGTAACCGCGCCGCTGCCGTCACGATTGACGGTGAACGTGATGAGCGTCGTGCCGGGCGCGTTCAAGCCGACGATGGGCGGGACTTCGTTGGCAGAACTCAGCGGCACGAGGGCGGTGACGGTTTCGGCGCGGGCGTTCACGAGCAAGCACAGCCACGCGGCGAAGCAGAGAAAGCAAGTTCGTTTGTTCATGGTTTTGTTCCTCCTATTTCACGATGACCTTGCCGCGCATCGTCGGGTGAATGGTGCAGCGATATTCGTATTCCGCCGGGCCGTGAAAGACGAGCGAATAACTCGCGCCCGTTTTCATCACGCCTGAATCGAAGCCCGTTTGCCCGTCAATGACGATGCGATGATCGGTTTCGTCGTCGTTGTACCAGGTGACGCGCTCGCCCACTTTGGCGGTGAGTTCGCCGGGCAGGAAGCGGTAATGCTGAATCGTGTTACTGGGCAAATCGCCACCCGCGCGGGTGAAATACAAACTCATGCGGAACTGCCAATCGCGCGCCGCGCCCGCCTGCAAGTGGCAACGCGCGCACGAACCCGATTGCGCCGGCGCCGTCAGAAACGTTTTGTCGGCGCGATAAGCGACGTATTCCCATTCGCCACCGCGTACGTGCTGATAGGCTTCACCGAAGCCGCGTTCCTTGCGCGCTACGAAAATGCCGGTGAGCGCGTCGCGTTGATAACGCCCCGCAGCATCGAGCGCCGGATTGCCGTCCGTGCCGAGTCGCGCGCTCCAGGTTTCCATCACCAGAATCGAGCCGTAAGGAAAGGGCTGTCCTGGAATCGCATCGGCGGCAGGCGTGTTGCCGTAAATCACCCGCACCTGCCGGTTGTCGGGGCGGTCGAAGACGTAAAGCTGTTTGAATCTGTTTTGATAATCGTCAGGGAAGCCTACGCGGTCGGTCGCGGGGCCGGGGTCTTGCACCGCCGCGCCGCGTTGTGTGACGAGGCTCGCGCAAAACAACAAAGCCATTGAACAAAGCAACAGCCGTTTCAACCTAGATTTCATAAGTCGTCATCCTCCTGAAACTGAAAGCACTACTGATGTGGGAATGGAATGTGCAGGTACTACGTTGGTTGATGCAGGCAAAGCCCATGCCGCGTGTTGGTTGAATGAGGTTAAGTGTTGCCGGGCGTCGAGTTGTTGCGAAACGGCGCGAGCGTTGGGTGCGGGAAGGTGCGGCAGTGCGGTGGAAGAATCTTATAAACAAGTTATTGCATAAGAAGATTCGGATTTTTACCGCTATGCACGGCGTCGCAGGCGCGTTGCGTGAGCGCGTGTTGCAAGCGCGCGTGCCGGTCGAAGCTGAGTTCAGTCTCGGCGCGCGACATTACTTGTTGTGGGAGAAGAACCGGCAGCTTGGTGAAAACCTCGGCCTTCGATATGGGACGCAGCACGCCGAGTCATACGGTGCTGTTGCGCTTTGATTTCGACCGCCCAGATGAAAAGTGATGAAAAGTGATGAGAAGTGAGCGAACTGCGCCAACCGAGCGCGGCGTGCGCAGCCAACTGCGTCGTTGCGGCGCGGTTGTTGGGTGAAATGAAGGGAATGCCTGTGGTTTTGCGCGGCACATCGGTTGCACTTCGGCCAGTGGGACAAGATGCCATCTTGTCCCACGCACTGTGCCCGCAATCAACAAGCTGAAAGGAAGGACATCATGCAATTTCTGAATTACCGAAAAACTC
>JABFSD010000982.1 GCA_013140935.1 Acidobacteriota bacterium | reverse complement strand
GCACATACTCCGCCACTTCGGCCAGCTTTTGCTGGACGCGATAATTGCCAATCACCGAACCGATCACCACTTCAGCTTTCATAAACTACCTGCGTTGGGCTTACTTGCGCGGCGGATGCGTATTGGATACGCGCGATAGAGAAGGATGGAATGCTGGGATACGGTCGGGAATATAACAGCATTCTCATGAAAAGCAGAAGCATTATTTTTGCCGTTTCTCAACAGGCTTTCGTTGGCGAGGCTTCTGTGTTACTTCCTGCCGCCGTATGAAATTCGTAATCACCCTGGGTTTATTGGCGTTGTGTTGCATCGCGGCGTCTGCGCAAAGCGCGCAGTGTTTGCCGGTCAAAGCGCGCAACCTCGAAGGCAATTACATGATTCCCGGTACGCGGGGCGACATTGTTTATCGTCGCATCGTGGGAATATCAGGCCGCGAACTCGCGCTCGATGCTTACGTGCAAAAGCGCGGCGCGGCGCGTCCGGCAGTAATCATCATTCACGGTGGCGGAGGCGATACGGGCAGCCGCATCGCTTTCATCGGACAGTTTCTCGAACTGCTTACGGCAGCGGGTTATAACTGGTTTGCGGTGGATTATCGCCTGACGAATGCTGACGAAGCCGTTGACGATGTGCACGCGGCGCTCGTGTTCATTCGCTGCCACGCCCAAGAATTTCGCATTGATACGAACCGCATCGCGCTGCTTGGCGAAGACACCGGCGCGCAACTCGCGCTGCGACTGGCGCAGGACAAATCGCTTGCGGTGCAAGCGGTCGTGAGCGTAGGCGGACGTTTCGCGCAACTGGCTGAAGCATTGGCAACGGATGCGCTGTTGATTCATGGTGCGGCAGATCGTGAAGTTCCGCTGGCGACGGCGGAAAGCCTGTGCCAGACGGTGCGCCGCTGTCAGGTGCTGCCGGTCGAAGGCGCGATTCATCGGGCTGAGAACTGGCGTCCCGCGCAATGGAGTTACAAAACGAAATTGCTCGCGTGGCTCAATGAGCGAATGAAGTTGCGGGCTGCCGATCACGAACCTTCTGTGACTTCGTTGCGAAAAAAGATTGTCTTCGATTCGCCACATGGCTTGACGCTTGATGCTTATGTGCCGAAAGGGCGCGGCCCGCATCCCGCCGTCATGATTGTGCATGGCGGCGGCTGGGAAGCGGGCGACCGCGTGACTTATGCCACGCCGGTATTCGCGCCGCTCGCACGCGCAGGCTTCGCATGGTTTTCGATTGATTACCGGTTGACGCCGCAAGTGCGACACGCCGAACAGCTTGAGGATGTGCGCACGGCGTTTCGTTTTGTGCACGACCATGCGCGGCGCTTCAATATTGATCCTCTTCGCCTTGCGTTGTTGGGCGAATCGGCCAGCGGGCAAATGGTGGCGCAACTCGCTACGGAATCTTTGGAAGGTGTGGCGGCGGTGGTTTCGTTTTATGGCGTTTATGATTTTGCCACGCGCACGGGCGACCTTTCACCGAACTCGATTCCGGCGCGACTTTTTGGCATCACGCAACTCGATGATGAAGCGCGCGCTACGTTGCGCCGCTATTCGCCGCTGCACAACGCAAAACGAAATATGCCGCCGTTGCTGTTGATTTGCGGTACGAAGGACGGCCTTTATGACAATCATACGAGCTTCGTGCAAAGGCTGGAACAGCTTGGCGCGCGGCATACGTCCGTCATTGTCGAAAGTGCGCCACACGGAATCGAAAATTGGGAAGGGCATTCAGCTTGGCTGAGTTATAAAGACAAGTTGGTCGAATGGCTGCGAGCGACGCTTGGTCGCAAAAAATAACGGATGGGTGATATGGGAGCTATGGGAGTTATGGGAATGCACAGTTGAACGCATTTCCATAACTCTCATAACTCTCACTCAGATTTTCAGTTTTTCTTTTTGAGGCGAGCGTTGCGCGCTTTGGCTTGTTGGTCGGCTTTTTCCTGCACGCACTTGCCGATGCAATCTTCGAGGGCGGCGCGCAAGCGATAGACGCGCACGCGCAGTACGTTGAGGCTGACGCCGAGCTTGTTGGCGAGTGCGATGCGGTTGTCAATCTTGGCGCGCTTTTCGGTTTGATAATACTGAATCACCAACTCGCGGTTTTCCTCGTTGAGCTGGCTCAAGCAATGCTCGAAGCATTCATAGAGTTCTTCGCGGCTACGGCGTTCGTCAGCGTCTTCGACCGGCGCGGAAAGATGTTCGAACTCCGGCGGCTCGTCTTCCTGTTTGCTTTGTTTGGGCAAGACTTCGAGCGCGAGGCGACGGGCGACGCCGTAACAATAATCGGGCAGGTTGCGAATCTCTTCGCCTTCGTCAATGCGGCGTGCGACGCGATTGAACGTTTCGTCGGCGAGGTCTTCAGGAAAAGCGCAGCCGCGCCAGTCAAAGAAATTGACCAGCACCTTGCGCAAGTGTTCGTATTCTTCTCCCGCAATTTCCCGATTGGGATTCAACCCCGTCAACAAACGGTCGAACGAGTCGGCATTGAGAACCCAATTTTTTTCGCGGCGCGGAGTCTGGCTCACGCTTAGATTTCTCCTCGACATAACTTCTGGCACCTAAAACTGCGAACAGCAGCAAAGCTAAATGGGCCGGTTCGCATAGAAACGATCCGTTTTAAGCAACAGGCTGACTTCCAAGCGTTAGTGGGAAACGGGCTTGGGGTAGGCCTTTTTCGGGGTGACACCATACGTTCGGGTCAAGAGTTTGCACCTGCAACACGAGCGGCACCCCGTATCACCTTATCAACACCTGACCGAACTTGGTTCACCTGCGTAAACAAGCCAGGCCATTCACCTCGTACCAGACCCGTATCCGTCACCACCTCGCCTCTCTGGGAGAATATGCAGAGAAGCCGAAAGGGTTATGCCGAATCATTGCTGGTCAGCATTAAAGCTGTCCTTTTTACCGATGCTTATTTCGCGCGTGCGATGCGCGCGATTCGTGATGCGTTGACCGCGCCTTTGATTGCGGCTTTTTATTTGTCATTTGCTCACGCCAGATTCGCAAAAAACGCACACATATCCGAGCGTGGTAAGAAATAAATGACAAATAAGAAGCACGTGATGATTTCCGTCTGGATTGATTTGCAGAACGCAGATCAGAGATGCCCGAGCCGGAAAGCGCGTATGAGAACTCAACGCGGGGAGGGGATACGAAATCGCTGAAGGAATGCGGCGACGATTGCTAAATAGTTTGCAGCGAGGAGAACGTTTCAACTGTGTGATGAGTTGTGAAGAATTGCTCTTCCTCCTCGCGGGACGCGGCGCATTATAGACAAAGCCTTTCGTTAAATAAAGCTACAAGTTGCGAACCTTGCAACAATTTCTTGTTAAGTAGGGCTGGCACACCTAACCCACTGATTTCACAGTGCGTTGATGCGACAAAGAATGGCGGCCCCCCTCATCCTTGTCAGATTCGTTGCGAATAAAACCACCTAAAGCGGCAGCTTTGCCAAGCCATGACGATAGGAATAGATCGCCAGTTCGAAGCGGTCGCCGACATCCAGTTTGGCGAATACCGAAGACAAGTGATGGCGCACCGTGATGACGCTGATCGAGAGCCGGTCGGCGATTTGCTGATTGCGCAAGCCTTCGCCGATGAGACTGATGACTTCGCGTTCGCGTTCGGTGAGTTGCGCGATGCGCGCGGCTTCGTCTGGATTGGGAGCTTCGATTTGCGGCGACCAGAATTGTTCCATGACATCGCGTTGCGCCATGCCGAAACGCATGGGAGCCGTGACCACTGCTTCGAGTGGTTGGCCGCTTTTGACGCGCCACAGATCGCTGAGCACGCGTGCCATCAACGCGCCGTCCAGCCAGACTTCTCCCACATAAACTTTGCGAATGGCTTTGACCAGCACTTCTGCGGCTTCCATCTTGCGGACGATGCCGACCGCGCCGCGACTGACGGCTTGGTGAAAAATTTCGAGATCGTAAACGCCGGTCAGCACCAGCACCTTGCTTTTGGCCGACACCGCGAGCAGTTCAGGCAGGCAGTCCAGCCCGTGTACGTCGCCCAGATCCAGGTCGAGCAAAATAATGTCGGGCTGTTCGCGCGCGGCCAGTGCGACGGCATCGGGACAGTTCGAGGCTTCGCCCAGTACAGAAAGCCCGTTCTGGCTTTCGAGCAAGAGGCGCAGACCTTCGCGTACGATCATCTGATCGTCCACGAGTAATAAGCGAATGGGTTGGGCGGCAGGCGCCAAAGTTGGTCTCATGGTTCGGTAAGGTTTTTAGGCGGCGTCTGTCAGTAATCGTTAAAAGGGCAACGCAGCGCCGCATCATTTATTTATGTGCTTGCCCACGCGCGACGCCACATATAGATAGAGCAAGACACAGGCTTCGGGGGAAAACGAAACGCCGTCAGGTTGAACTGAATCTTTACGTTGAGTCGCAGGGGAGCGTTGAAAAGGAACGAGTCGTAACAGCCTTGAGTTAATTGAGTTCCACAGGAAATTTCATACAAGAGACTTGGGCTAGTGTCACACACGCCTCACGAGTCATAAGACATCGGCACCAGTTTCATCACTGTTGAAGCTATCCGAGAAAGTCGCTTGTATGGGAATTCGCCGGACATATAGCCTTACGATGCTGAGTTCTGTCAAGGTAGTCGGCCGCCTGCGCCGGGTCGTCAGCGTGTGCTTTTTGTGCGCGATGAGGGCTAAGGCGGGCACACAAAGCGAAAATCTTCACGAAACCTTTGCGGGAAGACTGACTTCTTTCATACGCGATGTTGAGGCACTGTGGCGCTACGGCTTGCACCGCTCAAGTGCCGCTCGTAAAATCCGCCGCCGAATGGACACGCGGCAAAAGCGGCAATCTGGCCCTCCAAAAATTCCGATGCGTAATGCTTCTGATTATTTATCCACTAGAGTTGGGAATTTGCGGGCACAAGTGTCGGATTTTTGGGTGTCAATCGGCTCGCACGACCGAAAGAGAAATCAGGGCGTACCACAAGCGCAATGAATGGGAAACAGGCTTTAGCCTTACTTATTGAAGATGATCCTCTGTATGCTCAGGCCATTCGTGGTTTGTTCATGGCGAAAGGTGTGACTTTCGGACTCGAATGGGCCAGCAGCTTGCAAGCCGGTCTCACGCGCCTTTCTGAAACCGATGCTGAAAAACAAAAGCCTGAACAACAAAAAATAGATATTGTCCTGCTCGACCTGGCGTTGCCTGACAGCGAAGGCCTGGAAACCTTCACGCGCATCCATCGCCTTGCGCCCGATTTGCCCATCATCGTCTTGACCGCCACCAACGACGACGATGTAGCCATTCAAGCCATGCAAGCCGGCGCGCAGGACTATCTGGTGAAAGGCGACATCAATCGCCATCTGTTGCAACGCGCGATGCGTTACGCCATCGAACGCAAACGCGGCGAAATCACTTTGCAGGAAACCCAGCGCCTGATTCACGACATTGCCGATATTGCGCCGGAATTCGTCACGATTTACGACCTCGAAGCGCAACAGTCCATCTATATCAATAAGCAACTGGCGAATCTGCTGGGCATTGACACGGGCAAGCTCGCGCAACTCACGCCGCGCGACTGGATCGAAACGGAAGATTACGCGCAACTCGAAGCCATCTTTGAACGCTTGCGTCACGGGCCCGATGGCGAGATGGCGACGCTCGAATATCGCGCGCGCCACTCCAGCGGCGAATGGCGCTGGTTGCACAGCGAACTCACGCCTTTTGCGCGTA
>JABFSD010001114.1 GCA_013140935.1 Acidobacteriota bacterium | reverse complement strand
GCATAAAACCTCTGAATCGGTGCGCCAGCGTCCCGCTGGCAGTCGGGCCGCGAGCGTCTCGCTCGCCAGTCACGAGCGAGCCAGAGGCTCGCGACCCGACTGGTGAGCGGGACGCTGGCGCACCTTGCGTTAAGCGCGTTTGATAAGCCCTACGACAAACAGCAAGACTGCGGCTCCGATGGTCGAGACCACCAGCGAACCAATCAATCCGCCACCGCCAGAGACGCCCATCAAAGTGAATAACCAGCCGCCGAGCAATCCGCCGACGATGCCCACGACGATATTGCCGACGACGCCGAAACCGCCACCCCGCATCATATTCCCAGCCAACCAGCCCGCCACCGCACCGATAATCAAAGAGAGAATCAACGGTTGCATAAGTGTTCCTCCTAACGTGTTGTCAATCAGGTGCAAGAAGCTCGCGCAGTGAGTTCAGACGCGCGTCTGATGCTCAAGCTCCGTTGGGTACTGCGGATAAATGCGTATGAAAAAACTCAGCGCCGCACGCTGCTCGGAAACACCGGCACGCTCGCGTTGCCGTCTTTGTCTATCGCTTGCACAGCGAAAAAGTAATCGTCTTTCGACAAACCTTTTAACGTGTACTCCGTCACGTTCCCGATCTCGACGCTGCGTTGCCAGAACGGTTGATAAGTCTCGCGCCATACGATGCGATAGCCTGTGGTGTCGGCATCAGTCGCAGCCTGCCACGTCAGCCGCGTGTCGTATTCCTGCCGCGCCGATTTGAATGCCACGGCGCTCGGCGGCGCAGGAGCCAGCGCCATCGCCGCCAATGCCGAAGCGTTGATGCGCGCGACTTGCGCGATGTAAGCCGCGTCGGTCATCTCCAATACGTCGCCGTATTTGATGCCGTTCTCTTCGCGGACTTTCTGATGCTGGCGCGAAAAGTCTTCGTTCGGTTCGGTGAAACGCACTGCCGCGAACCCGCGTTGCAAAAACGCATTGTGATCGCCGC
Source organism: Acidobacteriota bacterium (assembly GCA_013140935.1). Taxonomy (GTDB): domain Bacteria; phylum Acidobacteriota; class Blastocatellia; order RBC074; family RBC074; genus JACPYM01. The sequence goes on along the minus strand of JABFSD010001114.1, from coordinate 4,756 downwards.
CGCGTCCGTAACGATCGCGGCGAAAGACTAGGGTCACGTCAAAATTGTTCACATAACGTTCGCCGACCTCTTTAATGTAACGCGCCAATTGCCGCGAAGGCGCATCGTTCTCGCCGCCCACCGATTGCCGCGTGCGTGCTTCGGCTTCGGTTTCGGTGGAAGGCACGCCTTCTGAAAACAGACGTACCCGCCGGTTGTCTCTCACGCCGTTGCCGCCCAAAGTGTTCCCGATGATGTCGTTGGTGAACATCGCGGCGATGTTGAGCTTTTTCTGCTTGGCGTCTTCGGCCCAGTGATGCGCGCCTAACAAGCCCTGCTCTTCGCCCGGCACGGTCATGAAAACAATCGTCGCATCGAATTGGTAGTGCGACATCACGCGCGCCATTTCCATCACCGCCGCCGTACCCGAAGCGTCATCGCTCGCCCCCGGCGCATCGCTCTCGCCATCGGTCATGCTTTGCGAACACACGCACGAATCGTAATGCCCGCTCACCACTACCATGCGATCTTTCACCTGCGAACTGGGGGCCGTCGTACCGGGCAAAGTAGCCACCACGTTCACCAGCTTGGTCGGTTGCGGAATGCGATTGGCCGCCGGTTGCATGAACTCGTCTTCGGTCACAAGCAAACGTCCGCCCGACGCCGCACTGTATTTATCGAATTCGCTTTTGATCCAACGCCGCGCCGCGCCGATGCCCCGCGTAGGGTGTTCCTGATCCGACAGCGTATGCCGCGTACCAAAGCTAACCAGCTTGCGCAGATTGGCTTCGATATTCGTCGCTGAAATTTCTTGTACGATCTTTTCAATCTGCGGATTGAGCCTTGCTGAAAGCTGCACTTGTTGCGCGGGCACGTTGGCGCTCGCGTGAACCAACAACCACAGCATTGCACAACTCATGCGAAAAGCCTGTTTCATTTTTGCCTCAAGATATGTGGAATGTGAATCGGTGCGCGGATTATAGGCGGGCCAAGTAGTTAGGCAAAGACCGGCTCCGGCCTCGCCTGAACCGCAAGACTTGGTTGTGCCTGGCGCTTTGCCGCGCCGGAAGGTTTCCGTTACTTTACGCGTCACAAGAAATTCCCAAGCCCAAACGAGGTCTAACGATGAATAAACTATTGCTGTCAGCGCTCTGTACGATTTTTCTTTGCATGTCATTGCAAGCTCAAACTCCACCTCCCAATCAACCCTCCGCGCAACCGCTTTGGCCCAACGGCGCGCCTGGTGCCAAAGGCAATCAACCCACTGACGTACCAAGTTATCAGTATTATCCCGCGCCTGCCGACAAGGCGACGGGTGCGGCTGTGGTCGTCTGTCCCGGCGGCGGTTATCGCAATCTCGCCGCGCACGAAGGCCACGACATCGCCGTCTGGTTGAATGGCTTGGGCATATCAGCCTTCGTTTTGAAATATCGTTTAGGCCCGAACTACCAGCATCCGTCAATGATGCATGACGTGCAGCGCGCCCTTCGCACCGTCCGTGCCAAAGCGGCTGAATTCAAAGTGGACGCCGCGCGCATCGGCGTGATGGGCTTTTCCGCCGGAGGGCATCTGGCTTCGACAGCGGCGACGCATTTTGACGCAGGCAACGCACAAGCCGCCGACCCGATTGATCGCGTGAGTTCGCGTCCAGATCTGGCGATTCTTTGCTATCCCGTCATCACGATGACCGAAGGCGTCACACACGCCGGTTCGCGCAAGAATCTGTTGGGTGACACCCCCGACGCCGCACTCGTCACGCTGATGTCGAATGAAAAACAGGTGACGCCGCAAACGCCGCCGACCTTCATCTTTCACACCGTAGACGATGCCGCCGTACCCATCGAAAACGCGATGCTTTTTGCCGAAGCCTTGCGCAAAAACAAAGTCGCGCACGAAACCCATTTTTACGAACACGGTCGCCACGGCGTAGGCCTCGCCAAAGACGATCCCGTCTTGAGCCAGTGGCCGTTGCAACTGGCGAACTGGTTGCGCGCACATGGCTTTCTCACGCCCGCCAAAGTCTCGGAGCTTCCCGCAAAAAAAGCCGACCGGCGGAGTTAGTCGAGTTCGTCAACGAAGCTCTTGCGACTCCGCCGGAACTGGCTGCGCAAACCTTGATCTCGCTGGCTGACAGTTCGCTGATCGTTGATAACGATTGGAAGCAGGAACTGTTAGAACAGGCTTTCTATCTCGCGGGCAAGGCGAAACATCCGCTGCCGTTGCAACAGGTCGAAGGCTTTGAAGTGGATACGCGCGCCGGACTGTTGAGCTATGCGTTAAGCCAGCAAGTGGATACGCTTTCGTTGCGCACCGAAACTTTGCGCGCTTTGGTTAAAGTAAATGCGGTGCGGGCGAAAGAGTTGTTGATCGAAATGCTGCCGCTGAAAATCGCGCCTGTGGCGTGCGAACAGGCTACGAGCATGGGCAAGATTGAACCGTTTTATCAAGTAGCAGGTCTGGTTATCCAGAAAGGCTTTACCGCCGAAGAGCGTGAGCGTTCTTTGCCGCTTGAGTTGCTCGAACGTTTGATTGGCGAGGCCACTCATCCTTTGCAGATCAAAGGCACGCTGGCCTTGATACTTAGCTTCGGCTTTGAAACAGACTTGTCTGCCAACCAGTCCGTCCTGACGATTCGCAATCCAGATCAATTCGTCGCTCAAAAAAATCGCTTGTTGTCACGCTGGCAAGAGGCATTGCGCACGGGTGTGGTAGATGCCCGCAGCTTTGCGTTGGCTTATTCGTCACGGGAATTCATCATCGAGTTTGGCAAGGTATTGGTCGAGTATCGGCGCTTAAAGCAACCGATGGCTGAGGTGCTGTTGAGCGGCAGGCAATGGCTGGCGCGGCAATTCAGTCAGCACACCTGCCGGGCTACTACTCGTGTGACACCTGATGTCTTGCCGGTGGCGTTGCAAAATTACAATGGATTTCTGGCGTTGAGTGAACGGCCATTAGAACTGATGACCGTTGAAGAGTTTCAATCCGTTGCGCCCAAACAATCCGCCGTAGCTCATCGTTACTGGCAAACGCCGCAAACGAAGGCGCTGTTGCTGTCATTGAAATCTTTACGCTTCGGCTCAATGGAAAAACAGATCGAACTGAAAAATGCAGGAAAACCGATTGCTCCGTTATCGGTGGCAGAACGCGAGACGCTGGATTGGCATCGACAATTGAATGAGTTTTTGCAAGACCTCGAAAAGTGGAAGCCCGAAGACGAAGCCTCGCCGCTCGATTACTTTCATCAACGTTGCATCACGTATGGCGCGGTGATCGAACTCACGCCCGCCGGTTCGATGCGTGAACGGCTGTTGGGTGAGTATCTGAATTTTTTGCAAACGCAACGTTGGCAAAACGAGAGCTTCGTCGAATGGCTCTGGCACGTACGGCAATTGCCCAAGCGCGCCGGAGCCGCCGATCAACGCTGGGTGCATGAAGCGTATGCCAATGCGCTCGACAACGTCTTACAGCTTTTAGCCAAGCGCGATAAATTGCTGGGGACGAAAACAACACCGCAGAAATGAAATGGTTGGCAATCCTGTGCAAGCTGCCGAAGCTCTGCGCCGCTTGCAATTAGACGTATTCACCATCAACGCAAGCCCGACAGTTCGCGTTGATGCCGATTTGACGCACTCACACTCAACGCAGAGCTTCGGCAGCTTGCGCCCGATTTTTCGTCTTATGACTCAAGGAGACGCCCATGCAATTGCTAACGATCTTGTCCGAGCCGCTGCCGCCGGTTACGGACATGTTTCAACTCAAGTTGCACCTGCTCGAAAAGGTACTGCGCCCGATCATCGTGTACGTTTTTCTGGTTGCCGCATTACGCATATTCGGCAAGCGGGAACTGGCGCAACTGAATCCTTTTGATTTAGTCGTGTTGCTCTCACTTTCCAACACGGTGCAAAACGCGATCATTGGCGATGACAATTCGGTAACAGGCGGTGTGGCCGGCGCGCTGGCTTTGTTGGCGGTGAATTATCTGGTGGCGCGCCTGCTGTTCCATCATCGGCGACTGAACGAATGGGTGACGGGCAAAGCTACGGTGCTGCTCGAACACGGCAAGCTGCATCGCCGCGCGCTGGAAAAAGAATTGCTGACCGAACAGGAATTGAATCATGCCGCGCACAAACAGGGGTTTGCCAACTGGCACGAGTTGGATTACGCCGCCCTGGAACCGGACGGCACCTTTACGATGAAATCCAATAGCGTGACGCAATCCGAACGGCAGCAGCAGCAACTGCTGGACGAACTCACCGCGATCAAGGCACAACTGGCGGCGTTGCAGCAAAACCAAAGCCGTATCCAAACTGGGCATTGACCCGTCAACGCCGTATCGTAGCGCGGAACGCTTGCGTATCAATCTTTCAGAGAACCACAACCTTTCAGAGAACCACAACGAAACCATTATGGCTTACTTACCAAAACTTACGGGCAAAGCGCCTATCAAGTTAAACACCTTCGATCCCGAATACGACGCCGGGTTGACGAAAGACGAAGGCGAAGAGCGATTCAAAGCGTTGAGCAAACAACTCACCGACTTGCAGGAATTGCTTTACGCGGCGGGCGATCATTCTTTGCTGGTCGTGCTGCAAGGACGCGACACGAGCGGCAAGGACGGTACGATCAAGGCCGTGATGGGGCCGCTCAACGCGCTGGGTTGCAACGTAGCCTCGTTCAAAGTCCCGACCGAACGCGAACGCGCGCACGACTTTTTGTGGCGCGTACACAACCAGACGCCGGGCCGTGGGGAGATTACGATTTTCAACCGGTCGCATTA
>JABFSD010000164.1 GCA_013140935.1 Acidobacteriota bacterium | reverse complement strand
GCGGCGAATGTCTCGACGAATGGCACGCGGGACACGGCGCGTTCAGCGGCATCGCGCTGGACGAAGTGAAACTCGCGCCGATGAGCAACGACGCCGCAATGTCGCAACAGGCTTCGGGCACGAGTTGGCAGCCTGAGAGTTCGCCCTTGTCGGCGTGGCGGGCGCGACCCGGCGCTTGGCAGGTGATGTTGCACGGCAATCTTTTTCTGGGGTTCAACCATCAGGCTTATCCGCGCGGCGTAGGCAAGGCCGAATCGCAAAACTGGCTGATGCTGATGGGCGAACGGCCAGCGGGGCGCGGGCGCTTGCAGATGCGCGGGATGTTTTCTGCCGAAGCCTTGACCGCGCCGCACGGCGGTTTCCCGCAACTCTTTCAAACCGGCGAAACCTATCGCGGACGCCCCATCATTGACGCCCAGCATCCGCACGACGCCGTGATGGAATTGGCCGCGCGTTACACGCTGCCGTTGGGCGAAAGCACCGCGCTGGAATTTTATGGAGGCCCGGTCGGTGAACCGGCGCTCGGCCCGGTCGCGTTCATGCATCGCGCTTCGGCGAGTGAAAACCCCGCCGCGCCGCTCGCCCATCACACGCAAGATTCGACGCACATCACGCACGGCGTAGCGACCGTCGCCTTGCAAATCAGCCGCTTCAAATTTGAAGCGTCCGGCTTTCGCGGCAGAGAACCGGACGCAGATCGTTTGCGCGTAGAGTTGGGCAAGTTCGATTCTTTTAGCACGCGCGTCTGGTTTGCGCCCACATCGAATTGGGCGATGCAATTTTCGTATGGCCGTTTGCAAAACCCTGAGAACGCGCATCCCGGCAAGCTCACGCGCTATTCGGCCTCGGTGGCTTATAACCGCGCTTTCACGAATGGCAACTGGGCGAGCGCCGTCATTTGGGGGCGGAATCACGAGTATGACCCGACCTTCGACGAGTTCTATAAATCGAATGCCTACCTGTTTGAATCCACGCTGAAGCTGCGCGCGCGCAATCACTTTTACACGCGGTTGGAATTGCTCGACAAACAGGGCTTGTTGACGCTGAACATCTTTGAGCGATGCGGCTTGGCCGTAGACCCTTCGTTACCCGGAAGGCCCTGTTCACCGAACAATCTGGCGACTGAGCAAACCCGCGCTACGCGGCGTGCCGTGCCCTTGCATCCCGATCCCTTCGGCTTTGATCTCGCACTCTTCAGCCTATGGCGGCGCGTAGCGGCATTCACCTTCGGCGGCGTGCGGGACCTATACGAAGGCAATGGCTTTCGTTTTGGGATAGGCGCGGATGCGACGGTCTATTACAAACCCTTGCTGGTGAGCGCGCTTTACGGACAGCAGCCGGTTTCCTATCGCCTGTTTTTGCGCCTACGTCCGCAACGCCGCGAATGAACCGCGCTCATCAGTTTAGCGGAGCCTTTGATGATGCTGACACCACAGAACACTTACGCGCGGTTATTGATCGTTTAATTGCTGCACCTGCTGCATCACCGCCTGGCGAAGCGACACATCAGTTTTGCCGAAGTGATTTCCGCCGCCGTGTTGTGCGTGTCGCCGAATGCGCCGTTGCCGAGTTGGCTGTTGAGGGGCGCGCACCTGAGCCTTTGCGCGGTGCAATTGATTGGCAGCTTGTTCATTGACCGGCTTTCGCCTGATTGGCGCGCTCGCCATAATTTCAATCACCTTCCGCCAATCTTAACCAAGCGCTAGCCGCACGTTGCTATTCCATAAGCCATTCCTTTCGTTGATGGCTTCGGCCTTTGACGGTATAGCGGTTCTCTGCTACTGACAAGGCTGAGGACTGCCCATGAATTTGCCCAATCTGCTCACCCTGTTGCGAATCTTTATCGTACCGCTGCTCGTGGTCGTGTTGCTGACGCGCTTTGCTGAAGACTATTTCGGTTTGCCGCAACACATTGCGGGGCTGACGTTATTCTTGATCGCAGCCATCACCGATGCGCTCGATGGATGGATTGCGCGGCGACGCGGGCAGGTGTCGGCGTTCGGTACGTTGCTTGACCCGATTGCGGACAAGCTGTTGATTTCTTCGGCGTTTATTTCGTTGGTTGAAAACCGTCTCGTACCCGCGTGGGCGGTGGTTATCATCATCGGACGCGAATTCGCCGTGACAGGTTTGCGTTCGGTCGCGGCGGCTGAAGGCTTAATCATTCCCGCGTCGAAAGCGGGCAAATTCAAAATGTTTTCACAGGTCGTAACGATCTCGTTGCTGATTTTCTCTTCGGTCAACGGCGGCCCGCCGACGGCGACGCTGGCTTATCCGGTGCTGCAATTTTGGACGGTTCCCGAAATGGCTACGGCGATTGCGCACCTGCGCGGCGCGGGCGATTACACGCTGCGCGACTTTCAAATGATGATGTATGGATTAGGCCGCTCACTCTTGTGGCTCGTCGTGATTTCGTCGTGCTGGTCAATGTATGGCTACTTCAAAAGTTTTTATCTGAGTGCCCGCGCACGTTCCGCCGCTAACGCCGCCGTCATTGCGTCATCCTCAAGCTGACTACTTCGCGCACCCGGTCTTTCGTCACTTGCCGTTGCACAGTGATTTCGCGCACCGGCGCAGCTACATCCAGCAAGCTCGCCAAGTTGCCGCTAAAAAATTCCTGCGACGCTTCTTTGCCGGTGTAATCTTTGCCGCGCCGTTCCTGCCAATACTTCTTCACCTGCGGCGCATCCAGCTTGGCGAACACGCGATCAAAGGCTGACGCACGTTCGCTCAACCGAATCACCGTGAACTCATTCGCGTTCGCTTGCGGCGACCACGCTGCGCCTTTGTGCGCCAGACAGTCCTGCATCAACTCCGCGCTGTCTGTAACCAACAACTCACTGCCGCGCATGACGTAACGCAACGAACGCCCCAACCACGGCAGCGCCAGTTCGCGCGCTTGTTGCCCTTGTTGAGTGCTGCGCCACGTCAAAGCCGGACGCGCACCCGCAATCATCAAGCGGCTCGCGCCCAATTCGATCAACGCCGCTTCCCACGCGGTTGAATCGAAGCCCGAAGGATTCGCCAGACTCACGATCACGCCGTGTTGAAAATCGGCCAGCAATGGCAGCAACGGCGCGTTGAGCGAACGCACGCGCTGCACGCGCACTTGCATCTGCGGTTGCGCAGCTTGCAACGCACGGCGCGCGCCTTCGGCAAATTTGTTTTCACTGCCGCTGCGCAAGGCCGCGAGTTGCGCCGTGTCGTAACCTTCATCGGCGTCTTCAGGATCGTCAATCGTTTCGTTGTAACGATAATCCAGCGAGCCGTATTCGCTGCCGTCTTCTTCCGCGCCCCACTCGCGTTCGCGTACGCCGTATTCTTCGTAATCACGATAACGCCGCCAGCGCCAGCCCGCCTGTTGCACGCGCTGCGCGGAAGGCGGCGCATCCAGTCTGCTGAACAACGCATCGCGCAAGTCGCGCACCAGCGTTTCGTCCGCACCAGCACGCGCCGACACGTAAGGCGCATCTGCCGGGATGAACGCCGCCGCGCGCGCCCACGCTTCACGCGGCAACGCAGTAGCAACCGGCAAGCGTCCGTCAGTCAAAAACTCGCGCCGTTCGATCCAGCGTCCTGCTTGCATCTCTAAATCGAACAGCCCCGCGCGCAGATGTTTCAACTCGCTGAGATTGTCCATCAGCCAATAATGCCGGAAGTAATAATCCTGATTGAGCCGCTCCTGATCCGTCCATACCGTCACGAAATGCGGCGTCAAACTCGCACGCAACGCCGCGAATTTCGGTTCGGCGCTCAACGCATCTTTACTCGCGGGCTTGCGCATCGTCGCCAGCGTTCTCACCAGCCAACGTTCGCTCGTCGCCAATACGAACCGATCTTTGACCAACGCGAACGCAATCGCTTGCCCTTCGCGCCCGTTGTCGGCGGCGACTGATTGAATGAAATACGTCACGCCGTCAGCGGTCTCGCGCTCTTCAAAGTTGCCCTGCTCTTTCAACAATGCACAAGCCGCTTGTTGTGCATTGTTCATCGGCGCGAGCCATACGAGTTCGAGTCGCCTGAAATCATAAATCGCCAGCGCCGCGCGTTCGCCCGCTAACGTCGCCCACAAGTCGGCATTGAATTCCACGCCCGCCGCCGCGTTGAATTCCTGCCAACGCTCGTGCAGCTTGTTGAGCAAGTGCCGCTCCCACAGTTGCTGATAATTTAGGCTTTGCTCATAGCGGCTTTTCAACGCGCTCGACTGCCACGCGCGCAAGGCTTCAGGCCAGTTGCTGAATTGCGCATAAAGCAACGCGCCACGCGGCATCTCATCAGCCAGCGCTAACGCCTTTGCCGGACGCTGCGCCGATTGCGCGCCGAACCACAACCCGACAATCAATAGCCCAATTAACAAAACTTTTCTTCGCATAGCTTTCACTTCAACCGCGTTCGTAGTTCCGCCTTTAGGCGGTTGCGTCCCTTACCCGAACCACCCGCCTAAAGGCGGAACTACGAACGCGGACTGCAAACGCACGCGCTCAAGACAACGGTCGCTCATTGATCGCGTAACGCAACACCGCCGCTTCCTTCCGTTGTTTCGCCCGCGCCAGCATTGCCTCAATGCGTTGCAACGCAGCCGCGCGCTCCGCCACATCAGCCGTCAAAGCCAAGCGCGCCGCTTCATAATTCGCCGCGCGATCAAACGCTTCGACCTGTTCCGCCATTTGCGACAACGCACGCAACGCCGCAACACGTTCCGCCGCGCGCGCTCGCTCAACACGCAAAGGCAACGCCATCAAGCCCGTCACTTTCACTTCCGCTTCCGGCGGAACCGCTTCGCGCAACGCAACAAGATCAACCGCCGCGCCATTTAACCGCGTATCGCGATCGCTCAATCGCAACGCCGCACCCGCTTGCTGTTGCGCGGCGTAAGAACGAATCAACGCCCAACGCAATTCCGGCACAATCCACGCGGCGTTCGCGCTCACATCCTTCACGCTCGCTTCAATCAACGGCGGCAACGCGCCGTTCGCCTGCCACAACTGAAACACTGCGCTGCCCGTCGCGCCGCTCACGCGCTCACCCTTAGCCAACGCAGCCAACGCCTGTTGCATTTCCGCATCGCGCAACGCGCCCGCCTGCCAACGCGCCCACAACGTTTGCCACAACGCGCCGCGATTCGTTTCAAGCTCATCAGCCAGCCACATCGCTTGCCAACGCGCAGCCCGCAACGATTGGCGATCAGTCAACACTGCGGCCAACGCTTCGCCCGCCGCTTGCGGTTGCGACTTGGCGATGAGCAGCCGCGCCATTTCGAGCCGCGTGCTTTCGTCCGCCGGATGCAACGCCAACAACCGCTGCCGATAGCCCAACGCTTCATCGTATTGCCCATACGTCGCGCTGTATTCCGCCGCTAACCGCAGTGCATCAGCCAACGGAACTTCAAACGATTCTTCCGGCGTTGCGATTAGCGGGTCGGCTACGACGCGCGCCTTGATCGCCGCCAGCGCCGCCAGCTCCGCCAGCGCCGTAGCCCGTGTCGCCGCGTCACCCAACTTGACCAGCAACGCCAGCCATTGCCGCGCCGCCGCCGCGTCGTTGCGCGCCCACGCCAAGCGCGCGAGTTCGGCTAACGCGGGCATCGTCACCTGATTCAACGCGAGTTGCCGTTCGTAAGCGGCCTGCGCCAACGCGTCGGCTTCACGCGCAAAGCCTTCGCTCTTGAGCAATGCTGTGGCTTCGCTCAAGCGAACGCTGTCAGGCGCGCGCAAACGCTTCACGCGGTCGTGCGC
>JABFSD010000667.1 GCA_013140935.1 Acidobacteriota bacterium | reverse complement strand
CCGATCCGTCGCCGAAAGTTCGAGTTCGTAATTCGTTTTGAGCATCTCCGCTCCTTGGTTTGCGCTCCACTATCTGAGTACGTTCAGGCGCAAATTCTGAACACGACTGACTTTTTAAGCAATCTCTGTTTGAGCGCCGGATACACATCCTTCTGAAACAGCAGTCCCTCGAATTTGAAGGTGCGTTCATAGATCAACGTCTTGGCATCTTTGGTCATCGCCAGCCGCACCTTGTAATCGCCCGCATTGCCAAGCGGTACGTTGGCCGGAGCTTCAGGATTATCGAGCGCCCAGCCTTCGGGCAATTCGATATTGATCGAATCTTCTTCGAGCCAGGGGTAGTTGAAATAAATCGCGTGTTCGCGCTGCCCGGTGCTGAACATCGCTGCGATGTTTTTCTGAAAGAACGCCGGTTGCACGAACAGCCGCTTGCCGGTGCGTTCAGCGTAACCGGGCACTGAGACTTTGCACGAATATGCCAAAGGCTTGAACGGATCGGTCACGTTTTCGAGTTGAATGTCGGTGACTTCGACACCCGCGAGACGCGACTTCCACCAGCGCAAACTGACATATTCCTCACGTTCACTGGCAGACTTGTCATCGAGCATTTCTTTTTCTGCCGCCGCCGGATGTCCGTTGAATTCGACACGCACCGTGCCGGTCAGCGAACCGTCTTCCGTCATTTTGAGTTTGGCGGTGCGTTTGGTGAGCGAACGTTGCGCGGGCGAGATATTCACGCTGATGAAGCCGGGCTCTTTCGGGTCGGCTAGCAAGCCCTGTACGCCTTCCTGTTCCCAACGCAACATGCCGAAAGGCACATATTTGCTCGACGGATCAATGATCTTCCACTTGTCGCCTGACTTGATGGCTACGTCGCGCGTGCGCAGGAAGTAATCGTCGGGAAAGTTCGGATCGAAAAAGATGTCGCTGCGATCCGGCAAACTGATGATGCGTGCTTCAAAGCCCGCCGCTGTCGCCAGCGACGCGAAAAGCATATCAATGTCAGTGTTATTGCCGATGCTGGCTTTCAACGTATCAGCCGGTGAAGGCCGCTCTTTCAACTTCTTACGTTCTTCGTCCGTGACTTTGTCTTCGTCGGCATAAGCGTTGCGAATCTTCGTGCGCACAAAAGTGAGCAGCCGTTGCAACTTGTCGTCGTCCGTCGCGGCGTCGCCGATGATCGTGGCGGCGGCCTTACGCACGTCGTCGTTCACCTTCATCATGCCTTTGAGATAGTCGTAATTCTGCTTGCCGACCATCTTCCAATATTCCATCGGATTCTTTTTGTCGCTGCTGGAGTAATACAACAACATCCAGGTTTTGATTTGATCTTCGGGCGGCATACGGGCTTCTTCTTTGAACGCGGGTACGTTGCTGGCCGTCGTCAGATGAAAGCCGTTGGGCTGACGTGCAAACGGCGTAGTCTGCCCGTGAAACGTCATGGATTTCATCCCCGCCGCTTTGTCGCCCACGATGATGTCGGTGCCGGGCTTGACGTAATACATCACCTGCTGAATCGGATATTCGCGTTGCAAAGCGAGCCGCATATAAACCTCTGCCGGACGCGATTCTTTCCAGCGGTATTCGATAATCGAACCGGGCGTGACGGCGGGCAGCGCGAAGTTTTTGGCTTTGACTTTGATGCCGCTCATCTTGACGACTTCGCGGTCGAAGACGGCGTCTTTTTTCATTTCGACAATCGTGCCGTCCGGCTTGATCGTACGCGCCGCGATGCTGCTGATGCTGGCTCCGTAACCGAAATCGTAATAGGTCAAATCTACCTTGCCGTGTTTCTCTACGCCGCGCTCGGTGAAAATTTTGATGCGGGCGTAGTTATACAAAGCGCGTTGCGGCGGGCCGTAACTGCCGGTTTCATCCTGCACTTTGATTTCCCAAAAGATGCCTTCGGCATCGGCTTCTTTATCTATCGTCGGCGCTTTAAGCGCGACGTGAGCCGGATCAATCGGCTTCCAGTCTTGTGCGCAGACGAGCGAGGCGCTGCACCACAGCAAACACAATACGGAAATGATACGCAGGCATGCATATTGAGTGGTCATAAAGTGGCTCCCTTTCTGAAAAGGCGTTCGGCTTCGAGTGGCATCTTCGAATAGCACCTGGGCCTACTAGCGGATAGCTGCAACCGGGGTCAGAGGACGAAACGAAAATTGAAATTAAACCTTTGAGGACAAATCAAGCGGCAGTGTCGTTTATTCATTGGTCAGGGGCATTGGCACTGCGCGGCGCAATATACGAACTTCGCGGTTGGCTGGCAATGGCTGTTCTCGTACCGCCGTCTTTTCAAGTCGGCACTTCGGCTTCCGCACCGAATAGACTTTTCAATCGCGCAATCATACGCCGCAACGCGCGCACGATTTTCGGCACAATCCACAGCGCGACGATTAAGAAGATCGCAATGACGATCAAAATCAGCACCGGATAAAACGCCATCAGGATGGTCGAGGCAAAGGTGATAACGTCTTCAATAATGCTGAGCGTGATGTTTGAGAAAGGTTCGGGACTCGCATTCGCCGCCAGTCGCGTAGCCGCTTTCGTCCCGTGCGAACCCAGCGCCAGACTGCCGCCGATAATCATCGCCGCCATCTTGATTGCAGGGTCGAATTCGGCAAACGCGGTCGCGGCCATAATGGCTCCGGCGGGAATGCGGATGAAGGTGTGAATGGCATCCCACGCGGTGTCTACGGCAGGGATTTTGTCGGCGACGAATTCGACCAGATAAAGCCCGCCCGCCAAGCCGATGAACCACCACGAACTCAGCATACCGAGTTCGCCTGGCAACTTCACCCATTCAAAGCGTTGCAACAGCCCAAGCGTGACTACGGTTGCGTAAAGATTAATGCACGACAGCCAGGCCGATCCCATCGCGGTCGCAGCGGTCGTAATCCATTCAGCACTCATCGTTCGAGGCTCCTTTCAGGGAAACAAGTTAAGGTGGGGAAAAGTTACGGGCGGATGATAACAGGTGATAGCAGGATTTTTACAAGGCGTAAGAGTACGTAATTGCAGGCCGACTGATAAAGGGTAGGGCTTAAAAAACAGTGCGGAGAGATTGGCAGCTCACTGGGCACTACCAAGCTCTCCGCTACCAAAGAACAAGTTGTGAATAAACCTTGTGACGGGGGTTTTACCGGCATCGGACCGCCACAAATCTTCGTCAACAACGGCAGATCTTGCCGCCACTGATGTAACAGCTTCAATGCGGGGAGACTTCCAGCCATCAGGCAATTTTTTTTCTCGCTCTTCAAAAATCTTTCACAAAAAATTTAGACCGCTTTTAAGACACCACCCGCATGATTTGGGTAATTTGTCTCACGCCCCCAAGTTCAAACTGTTCGGCCCATTAACCGCACAGATCGTTCATTTTGTTTCACTTACCAGGAGCTATCAATGAAATCACTTAAACCATTTGCCCTCGCACTCGCGGTTGTTTTCGTTGCCACCTTGGCGTGGGAAACCGCTACGTTTCGCCCCGCCGCTGCCGCACAAGGCAACCCGTTCCAACGCCGCCGCGAATGTTCGCTCGGCACGATGTATGGCGCGCACGGCTATTCGTATAGCGGCTACGTGATGGGCGCGTATATCGCCATCGCCGGTTCGATCAACTTCGACGAGAGCGGCGCGATCAGCGGAACCTATAACGGCACGCTCGGCGGCAATCCACTGAAAGGCAAACTGGCAGGGGCAATCACCGTGGACGGCGATTGCACGGGCAAGGTGCGTATTGATCTGCCCATCGCGGGCGTATCGGCCAACGGCACGTTCGTAATCGTGAATGACGGCAAAGAAACGCTGTTTACTTCGACCGACAGCGGCATCGCGGTGACGGGCGTGACAAAAAAGCTGTAAGACTATTTCACGATCACGATGCGATGAATGCCGGCGGAAAGATTCAAGCGCGCGGCGGGACCGACCAGTGCGTCGCCGAGCAGCTTGTTGTCTACGGAAATGCTGACCGGACGGTTTTCGGCGGAAGGAATGCGCAACACGATGGAACGCGATGATTCAACGTAAAAGCTGATCGTGCGTTCGTTGCTGCGATAATTGAGCAAACGCGCGGCGGGTTCGATTTCGATCTCGTTCGACTCGCCGCGCTTGACGATCAGATGTTCAGGCGCGAGGTAAATGCTGTATAGCGCGTCGCTGAACGGCAGCCGTTGCAAACTCGCGGGCGCGGCGACCGATTCGTTGCCCATCGTCCAGCCCGACCACGGATCGAACGACAGCAATTCCTCCAAGCCTAGCAACCAAAACAGCGCGCCGTAACTCGACGAAGCGTCTTCTCCCTTTGGTTCGCGCGGCGTAGGCACGGGCGCGATGATGCCCGGAAGCGCCGCGTAAGTGTCATGAATTTTGTTTTGCTGTTGCCACGAATCTCGCGCCAACGCCACGCTCTGTTGCGCGAGCGCGGCGGCTTCGGCGTAAAAGCTGTAATGCTTGAATCCGAGGTAAGCGAGATAGTTGGCTTCGGCGACAATCGCGCCGCGCCAACGTTCGGCGGGGTTGAATGCCGCGTCGTTGCGCGCGAGCGTGGGCAAACCGCTCTGTCCGCCAAAACGATTGGGGTCGCGCAAGGCCGCGAGCATCGCACGGGCGCGTTCGGGCGCGGGTACGCCGGCGGCTAACACGTAAAACGATTCAGGCGTAACGCGCCGCACGAACGCGCCGTCCCAGTGGCGATTGAGATAAAGCTGGTCTGACTCGCTCCACAGTTTTTCGTCAATGAGTTGTTTGAGCTTGAGGTAATGCGCTTCCCAACGTTGCGCGTCTTCAGTATTGCCGAGTTCGCGCGCAATTTGCAGCAGCATCTCGGCATCAAGCGCGTAAAGCGCATTCAATCCGACCGGCGTGATTTCGAGCGTATGCGCCTTGAGATTAAAGCGCGTGCCGTTCGCTAGGGGCGCGTGACCGGCGGGCGGCAGTTCTTGCGGATTGAGCGCGGCGACTTCGGTTTTGGGTTCTGCGAGCAAGGGCGGCCATTGCGGACTTTCCGCCGTACCGGTTTGCGCCAAGGCGAAACGGCCTTGCGCCACGGCGCTCATACGGCGCGCGCTGAGTTCGCCGACTTCTAATTCGGCGTCATAACCCCACTCGATCAATCCGTCACCGTTGCCGTCGCGCCACGCTTTGCCGTCGCCGCGATCACTGAGCCACCACTCGTGCCAGCGTTTCAGACGCGGATAAACGTTCGCCAAAAACTGCAAATCGCGTGTCGCTTGATAGAGTTTCCACGCCGTCAACGCACCCAACGGCGCGAGCGTTCGTCCGTTAAACGTGCGCACGGTGTTGTCATTGAATGAAAGCCTTTGCGGCGCGATGCGTCCATCGGGCGCTTGTTCGGCCAGCAGCGTTTTCAACGTATCCTGCGCGTGCGCCGGATCAATCCACGCGGCGGCCAGAATGCGGAAGAAAGCATCGGTGCCGATGGCTTGCGATAAATCCGCCGTCGCGCCTGACAATCGTAAAGACCCAGCGAAATCGCTTTGGCGTTCGGGCCAATAAAAACGATTCCATTGCACGGCGCGGCTCAACGCAGCCAATCCGTCGTCGAGCCATCCATCGGCGCGCAATCGTGTGTTGTCGTAGCGCGTCTCGGCCGCCAACAACGTTTGCGCTACGGGCTGCCGCAAGGCTTCGTCGGCTTCTTTTTCGAGCTCGTCGTAATCATCACCGATCACCATCACGAAACCGATGGCTTCTTTTTCTTTCAACGCGAAGGTCAGCGCAC
>JABFSD010000890.1 GCA_013140935.1 Acidobacteriota bacterium | reverse complement strand
AGCGGAACGGGGAGCGTAAGCGACCTGAGCTTCGGCAGCGCGTCTTTTCAGAGCCAGTTGACGCATTGCCAAGGCTCAGGTCGCTCACGCTCCCCGTTCTGTATTTGTCGCCACGGACGCAGCTTCACCGGACGCTTGCTCGACCGTTGGGAAATCAACGCCTGCCCGATGAGTTCGGCGATGCTGGCCGACAGCGCAGCGGGCGTCGTGGTGGCTGCGTGGGAAACGCAAGGGCAGGTTTATTTCGCATCGCAATCAGACAAGACGCCGAATGCGGCTACGGGCGCGGCGGGCAAGAACCGGCATCCGGCGCTGGCCGTCAACGCACGCGGCGAATCCTTGCTGGTCTGGACGGAAGGCATAGGCTGGAAGCGCGGCGGTACGCTGGCGTATGCGCAAGGCCAACCGTTGGGCGAACGCGGTACGGCGCAAGGCATTGCGGTGTGGAGCTTCGAGGCAGTGATTGAGGAGATTGATAATTGCTTCACCATCCTTTATTGAGTGATAGGCGAAGGCGTATGTTTAGTAAAAGGTGGTCAGCAACAAACACTCAAGGCGTTTCGCCAAGGAAAGCGAGCATTTTTTCCATTGTTTTTATGGTGTATGGATAAAGTTTGCCCTCGCCATTCAAATAATTGTGTACCCGTACAGCCAACTCAAAATCATCCCACGGAGTGCGCAAGTAATAAGCGATGGCGAGAGCCGCTGGGGTTTCGTCGCTTTTCAGTAATTTATCGTAATTCCGAATAAAGAGGGCGAATTCTTCTGGCTGGATAGTAGAGCAAGGTGTTTCTCCAAGTCGTGGCAGAAGCTGTTGCACCTTAAGGGCCTCCACCGCGACCAATCGGATAGCTTGTTCTTCATGATGTTGCCATAGAGAAAAAAGCCGACCAATTACATCGGGATTCGCAGGGGGTAACCATCGAGCGGTGAAACCAAGTTGATAAATCACCCAAATAGCGGCCTGAAGTTCGACGAGGGAATCCGAATAAAGTAATTGCACGATGACTTTGCCAATAGGTGAAAAGGATTCGGACAATTCATCGAACCTAGGGTCGTCTTTTAACTGTTTAAATAACATCACACAACCGTGGGCGGCTTCACATCGTGCTGTGAGTTCAGGGCTATTAAGCATTTGCAGGAATTGCTGACTGAGGCGTTGATATTCTTCAATACTGTCGGTCTCGATAAATTGCCACCAAACGGTTTGTTGTAAAACCCTCCCAGCTCTCCAAGAATCTGAGCCGCGAACCGACAAGGCTTTGAAAGACTCCTCTCGTAACAAGGCACCGTAACGCCCTTTCGCAAGCACGGGCGCGAACGATTCTTCTCGCCATTCCGAATCTGACCAAAGTAGTGCTTTGATCGCCGCGCGTATAGATTCAGGCTTGGCCTGCACTTCGTCAGCCAGACATTGTCCGAGTACCCGCATCAGCAAGTGGCTATTGACCCTATCGCCTATGTCCGCTTCAGTCTTTGCCAACCGGACTAATAAGCGTTGCAGTAACTCTTCAGTCTCCTTGCCGCCCAATGACGCAGCCAAGGGAATGACCTCACGCCACTCTTCCTGTTCAAAGTGAGGCTCCAGCACTTTCGCCAAGTAATCAGTGTCATTGCGGTCGGGATGCCAGCCCTCGACCATGGCGCGCGCGGTCAAAAACTCCTGAAAGGTCAGATGGCGAAACTCGAAAAACTCGACCAGCCGTCCGTCTTCCACATCCCAACCCGACATCATCAACAAACTGCTGCGGTCTTCGACACGATGGATGAACTCTTTGACAGTGTCTTGTACGAAGCCCAATTCGGTGGGTAAGGCATCGCGCGCGCTTTGCAAGAGTTTGGCCAGGCGCGGGCGGCTAATTTTTTGTACCCCCGCCAGCATCATCGCCGAGGCGACGTAACAGAGTTGAGGCAAGGCTTCTTCTTCGGGGATGGGAGCATGACCTTCGGTGTTCCACGTCATCAGCAAGACTTCGACAGCTTTGCCATAGAGTACGGCGCGGCGCGTGGGCAGCGAACCGACCCAGCGTTTGACCAGTAGGAGTGTAGTCAACAACAGCGGGTTGACGGCGAGCTGGCGAATGCGGTCGTTTCGATAAATCGTTTGCGCCAGTTGTTCGGCATCGGTGCGCACCTTTTCAGAATCGCTTACGACTTCACGATGCCACGCCACAGTGAGTCGCGAAATATCGTCGGCGTCGAAAGGCGAAAGCGTTGCCAGCGTGCAAATCGGTGCGAGGTGAGCGGCGACATGGCGAAAGCCCGCTTCACGCGAAGTGATCACGAGAGATGTGCCAGGGGACGCCTGAATGGCCGTGCGTAACATGCATACAAAAGCGGCGCGATCTCCCGGATCGGAGATTTCATCCAACCCATCTACTAAGAGGATTACGCGCCCTTCGAGCAAGGCACGGTCTACGGCGGCGCGAAAGGCACCAGCGTGTTGGCGCACTGGCTCACGCGCCGACAACGCCCCGATCAATTCGGCGAACGAGCCGCGCGCCAATTCGCGCAATTCGCGGCAACGGAAAAAAAGCGGCAACCAGTCTCGCACAGGCAATTCGTCCGCCACCTTGTCCAGTTGCGCCGGATCGGCATAAGCCACGGCGAGCCGTTTCAATAACGTAGACTTCCCTCCGCCCGGTGAGGCCAGCAAAGCTAGGCGCGGGTGGTCGTTGAGAGTTACGCCGATGGGCAGACGTTTTTGCTGCTCCGTTAGTGCGAGTGGAAAACCATTAGACTCCTCACCCATTTCCACAGCCTCAATCACTTCGTGTAAATCAAGATGCAAAGGCACGAAAAGATGTTCGAGCCGCAAGCGCCGTGAGCCTACGTCGCCGTCGGCGGGCATGCCGTCGAGATGGATGTAGCCGCATTCTTCAGTCAGGTAACGCCGGTAGGCCGCCAGCGCGTCTTGTGTAGCCTGTGCGTCATTGCTGGCAGGCGCGGGTGCGGGATTGAGGCAGGCCAAAGCGTGCAACGTGCCTCCGCAAGTTTGGTCGGCGGCGACGAGTTCATCGGCGATGGCGCGGGCGAGCGGCGTACCGTCTGCGTGAATCAGGGCGAAATGCGTGCGCGCCTTGCCTTGCGTGTAATAGACCGCCCACACCCAGCCGCGTTCGTGCGCCAGCAACTCGGTGTCGTCATCGAGCGCGAGCGCATCGTGCGGAGCGCAAAGGCGCCCGGCGGCTTCGGCGGCGCGCTCGAAGCTGACGAGGCTGCGGCCTTTGATCATTTCACCGACGGCTTGTGCCGCGTCGAGCAAGATGATGGGCGTGCGCTTGCGGCCTTTCTCCTGTTCGGTAGCCGTTTCTGTGAAGCCCGCGAGCGAGATGAAATAGCCCGTGACTGGATAGCGTTGTTTGAATTCGACATCAATCGCGCCTACGAACTTGTTTACGTCGCCGCCGCCGATGCGTTCGGCAGTAGCTTTGCACTCGGCGATGGCGCGGCGCTTTTCCAACCGATGGTCGGCGGAAAGATCAAGCTCGCGGCCTGACTTGTGTACGTTGAGGCGCGGCTGTTCGTAACCGAGGGCTACGAACAGATCGGCCATCAGGCGTCCGAAGAGGTCTCCACGCCGGTTGTTGTCTTTTTCGAGAATGCGAATCGTGGTTGAGCTTGGCATGGCGCGTAGCATAGCAAAGGCTCAAATGAATGTCAGTATTTCGGGCGCTCAAAAAGATCGGCAGAACAGAAGTTTGCAGCAGTGTTGATGTGAATAAGCGGACGGTGCGGCAACCGTAGCGCAACTTCGCCAAAGTTGCGTTGCTCGGCATTTAACGCATTGATTTCCATGAGTGCGGTTAGCCGGATGCGCTGCCGCGAATGGACGATCCGTTCCGCCATAATTTTTCGCATTGTGAGCAGCGCAACTTTGGCGAAGTTGCGCTACGGTTTGCGAACGGCTTGAACTTTCTGGATGCGTCTTGGGTAAGAGGTTGGAGGATTTGCTGAAACATTGATGGGTTGGGCTGGCGCGGCATACTCAAAACAAGCGGTGCGTATTAGAATCCGACCACCGAAAGGAAAACCCGAAAATGAAGCCCGTGAAGACATTTCTATTCATCACGTTTCTGTTGTTGGTCAGCATGGCGGCGTTGAGCGACCGCGACGCGCAATCGGCGAGTGTTGCGTCATTTGGCGCAGCGCAAGCTCCGGCGTTGTTGCAGGCCAGTTGCGGCGGTTGCCACAACGCGACGGCCAAAGCGGGCGGGCTGGATTTGCAGGCGTTGCCTTACGACTTGTCATCCGCCGCCGCGCGCGCGCCCTGGGTAGAAATTCATGACCGCATCGAGAAACGCGAGATGCCGCCCAATCCGGCGAGTCTTACTGAAACGAATCGGCAGGCTTTGCTCGCAAGGTTGAGACAGACGTTGAGCGCAGCCGAACGCGCCGACATCGCAGCCAATGGACGCGGGCCGTTGCGGCGGTTGAATCGGGATGAGTACGAACAGAATTTGCGCGACCTGTTGCAACTGCCGCATCTCGACATACGCGACATGCTGCCCGAAGACCGCGAGAGCCATCATTACAACAAAGTCTCTGAGGCGCTGGATATGTCGCGCGTGCAATTGATGGCGTATCTCGATGCGACCGAAGTCGCGTTGCGTCAGGCGATGGCGACGGGCGCGCAAGCTCCGGCAGTCGCGCTGCAAAAAGCCGTAGGCGAGCAACTCTCCGTCGGGCGCGAAACGACCGGCGGCAGAGAAGCGATGTTTTGGGTGCGCGATGCGAAAGGCGTTGATCTGGCGGCGGAAAGACGAGCCGCGCCGAATAAACCTTCGCCCGACCTGACGGTCGAGATGGCGTTGTTTCGTTCGCCGGGCTGGCCTTACGGACTTTTCCCGCGCGGCGTCGTCGCCAAAGTCGCGGGCGATTATCGCGTACGGTTTGCGGCGCGCGCCGTATTGCAAGTGCCGGGCTTTATGCTCAAACCCGGCAACCGTCCGGTGCCGATGACCTTTCGTTCGCGCAAGCCTACGAACCACGATATTGCTGAGGATACGCGCTCGACGGGCGGCATCATTGACGTACAACCGAAAGGCGGCGTGTATGAAACCATCGTGTGCCTCAACGCCGGTCAGACGGTTGAATACGGCTTGCTCGGATTGCCCGCTCCGCAACCGGACGTGCAAGGCAGGACAGCGGCTTATCGCTTTGCGCCTTTTCCCGCGGACGGACATCCAGGCATAGCGTTTCAATGGCTGGAAATGGAAGGCCCGCTCGCGCCTGCCGCGTGGCCTCCGGTTTCGCATCGCGTGCTGTTTGACGATCTCGGCGTAGTAGTGAAATCGCAGCGCCCAGCAGCCGATGCCAAACGACTGTTGCGCCGTTTCATCAAGCTGGCTGAGCGCGAACCCGTGACGGAAGCAGCCATTGCAGGTTTTGAAAAACTCGTGTTGACACGCCTGGAACGCGGCGCTTCGCTGGCCGAAGCCTTGCTGGCTGGGTATCAAGCGTTTCTGTGTTCCGACCTTTTTCTTTACCTGCGCGAACCGCAACGCGCAGACGATCACTTTGCGATTGCGCAGCGGCTTTCGCACTTGCTGACCGACAGCCGTCCTGATGCCGCGTTGATGGCGTTGGCTGGTCAGAAAAAGTTGCGCAGCGCGGCGGTGTTGCAGCGCGAAGTCGAAAGGCTGATGGCGAGCGATGGATTCACGCGCTTCGTCAATCGCTTCACCGATTCGTGGCTGAACTTGCGCGCGTTGCGCCGCGATGATCCTGATATTCGGCTCTATCC
>JABFSD010000715.1 GCA_013140935.1 Acidobacteriota bacterium | reverse complement strand
GGTTCGCTGTGGCGCGATCAGCACCGTTCAATCGGCGCGGCGATGGTTGCCGCCTTGTCGTTAGGCGCCTTGGGCGGAAAACTCAATGCCGTATTGATCGCACGTTTCAAGCTGCCGCCGTTGATCGTTACGCTCGGCACGTTCTCGCTCTTTCGCGGACTGGCCGAAGGGCTGACGGGCGGCGCGATCAATTACACCGACTTTCCCGCGAGCTTCTTGTTTTTCGGACAAGGCTATTTATGGAACGCCGTGCCGCCGCAAACCTTTGTGTTGTTAGCGGCGATCATTGTTTATTGGCTGTTGTTGCAACGCACGACGATGGGGCGCGCGTTGTATGCGATGGGGCATTCGCTCGCCGGAGCGCGCTATGCGGGCATTCCGGTCGAACGCCGTCTGAATTTGATTTACGTGTTGTCAGGCTTGATGGCGAGCGTTGCCGCGTTGATTTACGTCGCGCATTTGGGGCAGGCGAAATCGGATGCGGGTACGGGTTATGAGTTGATGGCGATCACGACCGTCGTGCTGGGCGGGACTTCGATTTTTGGCGGACGCGGCACGATTCAAGGCACCGTGCTGGGTTTATTCGCCGTCGTGATTTTGCAAAACGGATTGCGATTGAGCGGGATGCCTGCGGAACTGGCAGGCATTCTCACGGGCGTGTTGTTGTTGGGCGTGATCGTGGCAGAACGCGTTCGTAGTTCCGCCTTTAGGCGGGGGGCTTCGTACGCTGAGACCATGCCGCCTAAAGGCGGAACTACGAGCGCGGTTAATGTTGATGACTTCGATATGAAAAACTCTCAAGTAGGAATCATTTGCGCCGCCATCATCGCGGCTGCACTCATCATCGCGGGCAGCAATTGGATGTTGGTCAATTCATTGCGACAACCTGCAATGATGACTACATCCGCGCCGCCAGCTAAAAAGCTCACCGTCGGCATGATGCCCAAAGCGAAAGGCGATCCTTATTTCATCAGTTGTCGCAAGGGCGCTGAAGAAGCTGCGCGCGAACTGGGCGTTGACTTGCTGTGGGACGGCCCGACCGGACTCGACCCCGCCAAGCAAAACGAAGTCGTCGAAGCATGGATTACGCGCGGCGTAGATGTCATCGCCGTCAGCGTAGAAAACCGCGCGGGCATTTCGACCGTGCTGCGCAAGGCGCGCGAACGCGGCATCAAGGTCGTGACGTGGGACGCCGACGCTGAAAAAGACGCGCGCGATTTCTTTATCAATCAGGCTACGCCCGAAGGCATCGGGCAAACACTGATGGATGAAGCGGCGCGAATGCTTGGTGGCAAGGGCGAGTTCGCCATCATCACCGGAGCCTTGAGCGCCGCCAATCAAAACGAGTGGATCAAACACATCAAAGCGCGGCTGGCCGAGAAATACCCTGAGATGAAACTGGTTACGATTCAGCCCAGCGATGACGACCGCGACAAGGCTTTCACAGCGGCGCAAAACATCATGAAAGTTCATCCGACGGTGAAAGTGATCGTCGCCATCTCTGCGCCCGCCGTGCCCGGTGCTGCTGAAGCCGTCAAGCAATCAGGCCGAACGGATGTCAAAGTCACGGGCTTGTCGTTGCCTAACTTGTGCAAGCCTTACGTGCATGCCGATGTGATCGAGAGCGTCGTATTGTGGGATACGGGCAATCTGGGTTATCTCGTCGTCGCAGCGAGTCAGGCGATGATGGCGGGAGAGTTAAAGGCAGGTGCGAGTGCTTTATCTGCCGGACGCCTGAACCGACTCGACGTAAAGGGCGACAACGTGTTATTGGGTGCGCCGATGATTTTCAACAAGGCGAATATAGATAAGTACGATTTCTAAACGCAGCGGTGCTGCGCGCGCAGCATCGCCGTCTATCCCCAACGACGGACGTTCCCCGTCCGCCACCACCAACAACTAGCTGTAACAACCTTCTGCGGAGGAAAAAATTCATGGCAAGTAATCGAGGTGTGGCCTACATCAAACCCGGTGTAGTCGAAGTGCAAAGCATTGATTTCCCCAAGCTGGCTTTGGGCAAACGCAAATGCCAGCACGGCGTAATTCTCAAAGTGGTTTCGACCAATATCTGCGGCAGCGACCAGCACATGGTTCGCGGACGCACAACTGCTCCCGAAGGCCTCGTGCTGGGTCACGAGATCACCGGCGAAGTCATCGAAGCCGGACGCGATGTCGAATTTCTCAAAGTCGGCGATATTTGCAGCGTACCGTTCAACATCGCCTGCGGACGTTGCCGTAATTGCAAAGGCGGGCACACGGGTGTGTGTTTGACGGTGAATCCGGCGCGGCCCGGTGCGGCTTATGGTTATGTAGACATGGGCGGCTGGGTCGGCGGACAGGCCGAATACGTAATGGTTCCTTACGCTGATTTCAACCTGCTGAAATTCCCTGACCGCGACCGCGCAATGGCAAAAATCAAAGACCTGACTTGTCTGTCTGACATTTTGCCGACGGGTTATCACGGCGCAGTCACGGCGGGCGTCAGGCCTGGTTCGATTGTATATGTCGCAGGCGGCGGGCCGGTCGGACTGGCTTGCGCGGCTTCGGCGCAATTGCTCGGCGCGGCCTGCGTCATCGTCGGCGACCTGATTCCTGAACGGTTGAAACAGGCGCGCAAGTTCGGTTGCGAGACAGTGAACGTGGCCGATAAAAACGCTACGGTCGCGCAACAAATCGAACAGATCATCGGCGAACCCGAAGTAGATTGCGCGGTTGATTGCGTAGGCTTCGAAGCACGCGGCCACGGTGCTGCGGCGAGCGGTGAAGCTCCGGCGACGGTGTTGAATTCGCTGATGGAAATCACGCGCGCGGCGGGCGGCATCGGCATTCCGGGCTTGTATGTCACGGGCGATCCGGGTGGCATTGACGACGACGCGAAGATCGGCAAGCTCGGCATTCGCATCGGGCTGGGTTGGGCGAAGTCGCATCACTTTATGACGGGACAATGTCCGGTGATGAAATACCATCGCCAACTGATGCAGGCGATTCTTTACGACAAGATCAAGATCGCCAAAGCCGTCAACGTACAGGTCATTACGCTCGACGAAGCGCCGAAAGGTTACAAGGATTTCGACAAGGGCGCGGCGAAGAAATTCGTCATTGACCCGCATAAATACATCAAGGCGTAACTTCCCTGGGTACGCACCGCCTCCGGCGTGCGTACCCAAGCTTCATTCTTTTTATTTCCCAATGAGTAATCAATTCAAAGATCAAGTAGCAATCATCACCGGCGGCGCGAACGGCATCGGCTTCGCCGTCGCACAACGCATCATCAGCGAAGGCGGCAAAGTCGTTATCGTTGACCAGGTCAAAGCGGCTTTGACCAAAGCCGTTAAGCAACTTGGCGCAGCGGCTTCGTCCGTCGTGCTGAACGTCACTGACGAAGCGGCGGTCAGCAAAGCAATCAACAAAATCGCCAAACAACATGGACGCCTAGACATCCTCGTCAATTGCGCAGGCGTGACGGGCAAGACCAACATCAAGACGCACGAGGTTGATTACGACAATTTCAAATTCGTATTTGAAGTGAACGTCAACGGCAGCTTCCTGATGGCGCGCGCCGTGTTGCCGCACATGCTCAAGCGCAATTACGGACGCATCGTGCATGTGGCCTCGGTCGCGGGCAAAGACGGCAACGCAGGAATGCTGGCTTATTCAGCCTCGAAAGCTGCCGTCATCGGTATGGCGAAAGTGCAGGGCAAGGAATACGCCGAGACGGGCATCACGGTGAATGCCTTTGCGCCCGCCGTCATTCGCACGGCGATGGTAGATGCGTTGCCCGAAGAGCAGGTCAAATACATGACCGACAAGATTCCGATGAAACGCTGCGGCACGCTGGACGAATGCGCCTCGATGATTACGTTCATCGCATCGCCGGGCGCGAGTTTTACGACGGGCTTTACCTTCGATATGACGGGCGGGCGTTCGACCTATTGATTGTTCAGACGATGAAGCATGCCGTATTCCCATCCGCAGTTTGACCGCGAGTTTAAGGCTGTATGCGCCGTGGCGCGTTGGCCGTGGGACGAAACTGCGCCAGCGCGTTGGCGTGAACTGGCAAAACAATTGAGGCCCGATGAACTCACGCGGCAAGCCATTCGTCACGGAATGGCTCCACTGTTGGCGCGACATCTGCATCAACATGGCCCTGACTTGCTGACGCCGGCGTTGCGGCAATACGCGCAACGCAACGCGGTGCGGGCGCAATTGCTGACGCATACGTTGATTGAATTACTCGAAGCGTTTCGACAGGCAGGCATAACAGCGGTGTCATTAAAAGGGCCAAGCCTGGCAATGATGGCGTATGGCGCGTTAGACGCGCGCGATTATTGCGATCTGGATGTATTGGTTCGCCCCGAACAGCTCGAACGAGCCGAACAGCTTTGCCGCGAGCGGGGCTTCGTGCGTAAGCTCGACATGCCAGTGTCGGACGATGAGGTGCGGCGGTTCGGTTATGATTGGGCACTGATGCGTGAGGCCGACGGCGTGATGGTCGAATTGCACTGGGCGCTCACCGTGCGTTATGCGCCGGTTCAATTTAATCGTTGGTCGTGGTGGGAATCGCTTGCGTCGCAACCATTGAACGGCCGCGCAGTCGCGGGGCTGCCGCCTGCTGAAACGCTGTTGTCGCTGTGTTTGCACGGCAGCAAAGACGGCTGGGATAAGCTCAAGCTGGTGTGTGATGTCGCGCGGCTTTTGCACGCCGCGCCTGCGCTTGATTGGACGCGCTTGTGGCAACTGGCGAAACTCTTGCAAGCAGAACGGTTGGTGCGCATCGGGTTACGGCTGGCGCACGAATTATTGGCAGCGCCTTTGCCAACTGAGTTGCGCGATTCGTTGTCGCAAGACGCGACGCTCGAACGCCCTTTGCAACATCTTTACGCGTTGTTGCGACGCGAGCAGAGTTATAACGAAACGGTATTGGCGCGCCATGCGTTTTTGGTCGAAGCGCAGCCGTCGTGGTGGAGCAAGCTGGGTTATTGCTTGCGTTATGCGATTACGCCGGGCAGCACCGAATGGCATCGCGCCGCGCTGCCCGCTTCGTTGGGCGTAGGCTATCGGTTGATGCGCGTAGCGCGACTCACCAAGTTTTTCGGACAACGGTGGCTGTGGGTAGGAACGGCTGAGAAATCATGAGCGAGTTGGTTACCGTTTCAGCTAAGTCGTGGGATTGGTTACGCCGCATAGGTTGGCTGGCCTGGCACAAGCCCGGTGATCTCTGGCTGTTGATGCGGTTGGGTTTTTGGGTAATGGTTGTGACGTATGCCATGCCGCGTTACGCGTTGCCGCGCTTGTTGCAATGGCTCTCGCCGCGTCCGCGTTCGTTATCTTCGCCCTTGCGCCTCGCGCCGCAACGCGCTGCTTATTGGCTTGATCGAATGTTGCAACTCAATCGCTGGGTGTTTACGCCCGTATGCTGGAAGCGCGCGTTGGTCTTGCATCGCGTGTTGGGTCGCGCCGGCATTCAGACGCGCATCGTTTTCGGCGTAAGGCAGGGCAGCGCCGTTGCGCTCAATCCGCTCGAAGGCCACGCCTGGCTCGAATGCGAAGGTCGTCCCTTTCTCGAAAAAGAACCGCCCGTTTATGTGGTGACTTACGCTTTTCCACACTAAAGCCGTCCATATTTTGCAAAAACGCGAAGCGCCGCTTATTATCCGGCTTACTTCAGCAGTACCCATTTTTCGCAATGAATTTAAGGTTTTCGCAGAATGTTGAGCGGTCTCGCGCGTGTTTTTCCGAATTTGACC
>JABFSD010000823.1 GCA_013140935.1 Acidobacteriota bacterium | reverse complement strand
ACAGTGAACAGTGAACAGTGAACAGTGAAATGCTGATGTTGCGTGACGCATCGTCATGTTGAACCGACAACCAGGCAGCGCCGGCGGCGCGACCGGAGATTAGCCGGTGGTGAAGCGTTAGCGGAACCACCGGTACGTCAAGCCAAGCCCACGCGCTCCGGCAGGAGCGCAGGACACGCAATCATTGCGGCAACTATGTCGCGTCCAGCGTCCCATCCAGGACGCGAAACCTTTGGTCACGCTTTCCGGTGGTTCCGCTAACGCTTCACCACCGGCTAATCTCCGGTCGCGCCTCCGGCGCTGCAAAGCGCAATTCACTTTTCACTTTTCACTTAGTGCCAAATCACAAGAAGCCACAGCGCGTGTGGCCTCTTCGCGCCGTCGCGTATCGAACGCAGTGGACGGCGCGTGTTTGCTCCAGCCTTCCCACAGCGCGAGCGATTGCTGGGCGAAGCGGCGGGCTTCACGCCAATGGTTACTTCGCTCGGCATTCGTTGTGGCGGCGGCGCGCGTCGAGTGATAGCGGCTCAATCCGGCGTAAGAATCCGCCAGCCGCCAGCGCACAGCTAAATCGCTGGATGATTCGACGGGCGGCGTTTCGGCCAACGTCAGAGCTTCGCGGAAATGCGTCAGCGCGTTGTCGTGATCGCCGGTTTGTAATTCCGCTACGGCTAAGGCCAGCACCACGGCATGCAGGCTGGCGCGGTTGCGCGTATTGGCCGCATCGCGTTGCCATAAGTCGCGCCCCACGGCCAATGCCAGCCGCAGGTTTTGCAAGGCTTCCGCACGACGGCCCAGCCGCAGCAGGGCTTCGGCCTGGCCTTTGAGAAAATGCGCTTCACGACGCAGCACTTGTGCGTCTTGCGGATCACGGGCTTTCAACGAACGGATAAGGTCGAGCGCCTGCCGGGAATGCACGACGGCTTGCGCGGGTTGTGACAGAGTGAGAATTTCAGCCACCAGTTGATGTCCCATCGCCAGATCGCGCTGCGCCAGTGCATCCCTCGGATCACGCGCCGCCAACTGCTCAGCCAGCGCCAGAGCGGCGCGGTAATGTTGCAACGCCAGGCGCGCATCTCCCAGATTGAGATAGCGCGGATTGCCGGCCACATGGCCTAATTCGATCAGGGTGTCCAGACGCATACGCGGATAACGCACGTCTTCGGTGTGAGCAGGCAACACTTCATCTATCAGCGCCAGCGTTTGTTGCAGGTGATCGTGTGCGTCATTGATTTCGCCCAGGGCAGCCAAGGCTTCTGCCACGCGGGAATGAGATGCCGCCAGACGGAATTGTGAAACGTCGCCGCCGAAGATAGCGACACGGCGCTCGGCCAGTTTCATTTCGCGGCGATAACCGGCCAGCGCGTTCACGGCGTCGCCCGTGTCTAAATAAGTGTCGCTCAGATGAATGTAACAGTTTTGCAGCAGCGTGAGGTCTTCCAGTTGTTGCGTTTGTTGTTCCAGCTTTTCCGCCGTGGCGACTAACTGGCGCAGCGTTTCATAAGCCGTCATCGTTCCGCCGGAGCGGGTTTGCAGCATGCTCAGCTTGAAAGAGTTTTGCACCAGCAGCCGCGTCAATTTCAACTCGCCGTTCTTCTCACGGTTGAGTTGCTGCACCAGATTCAGGCTTTTCTGGTAACTCTGTCTGGCTTCCTGCGAAAAGCCCAGATTGGGTGCCCAGGGATCGCCTTGCACGTCGCCCACTTTTTGATACGCCACGGCTAGTTCCCAGGCGAGTTGCGGATCGCTCGCCGCCTCTTGCGCCAGACTGTCCAGATATTCGAGCGCCGTTTGGGCGACCAGACCGCGCGCTTCGACTGTGCCCGGCACGTTTTGAATCTTGTCATGCACATCGAATAGAAACGTATTCGCCAGCGTGCGCACCTGCGTATTGCGGCGATTGGCGCGGTCGCGTTCGCGCGTGACGCGCACGGCCTGCCACGTCATCGCTACAGAAAAAAATGCCAGCAACACGATCAACGCAACGACGGCCTTGTGCCGCCGCGCGAACTTCACCGTGCGATAACGCAGCGTATCTTTGCGCGCGGCGACGGGCAGCCCGGCGAGATGGCGGCGAATGTCTTCAGACAACTGTTCGACCGATGAATAACGCCGCGCCGGTTCTTTGCGCAGCGCCATCATTACGATGTTGTCGAGATCGCCCGCCAGTTGCCGCCGCAATTTCAACGAAGGGTCTACGACCTGGCTGGGGCGCGTGGTTTCAGACTCGCAGATGGCGCGTTCGATCTCACGCGGCGAATAGGTCTCGAAACGATAAGGCCGCCGCCCGGTGAGCAATTCATACAGCACCAACCCCAGCGCATAAACATCAGTCGCCGTCGTGATCATCTCGCCGCGCACCTGTTCGGGGCTGGCGTAATCAGGCGTCATCAAACGGATGGATGTTTCTGTGCGCGTCAAAGCGTCGCCGATGTCAGGCGTCAGCAACTTGGCGATGCCGAAATCCAATAGCTTCGGCGTACCTTCTTCGGTGACGAGAATGTTGCTGGGTTTGAGGTCGCGGTGTACGACGAGGTTTTGGTGGGCGTGCTGGACGGCGGCGCATACATCACGGAACAAACGCAGCTTGTCATCGAGCGATACGGCATGCTCGCGGCAATACGTGGTGAGGGGGTCGCCCGCGACAAATTCCATCACGAAATATGGCAAGCCTTCTTTGGTCGTGCCGCCGTCAAACAGTCGCGCGATGTGCGGATGATCGAGACCCGCGAGAATTTGTCGTTCGCGCAAAAAACGAGTACGCACGAATTCGGAATCCATCCCGCGTCGAATGAGTTTGACGGCGACGCGCTGCTCGAATTGCGCGTCGTCGCGCACGGCTTCATAGACCGCGCCCATCCCGCCGCGTCCGATCAAGCGTGTCAGACGATAAGGGCCGATGCGTTGGCCGATCAGTTCGTCTACCGGCTCATGGGCGGGTTCGCCCGCGACCGACTGGGCGACGCGCTTGATGGGCGCTTCAAAAAAAGCATCGCCGGTTTCGTGTGCGAGCAATTCCATCACTTCGCGGCGCAAGGCTGCATCATCACCGCACACCAGCGCCAGATAGGCTTCGCGCTCGGCGGGCGGACGATCCGCCACAGTGCGAAACAACTCATCAATGCGCTGCCAACGTTCTTGATTCATGGTTAGCGGGCGTTAAAAATTAACTTCCCGTTTTCCGAGTACTTGCCCGGTGTAACGCGGATTAGTAATCCGCGTTACACCGGGCAGTTAATTTTTAACGCGCTCTTAGTGACTGCTTAATTCACGATGAAGCCAAGCGCGTGCCAGGCGCGCTTCGTGGCCGATGGTGGCGACGGAAAGGTTGAGGGCGGCGGCGGTTTCTTCAATGCTCAGGCCGCCGAAATAACGCAACTCGATGACGCGGGCCTTGCGTTCGTCGAGTGTTGCCAGCGATTGCAGCGCGTCGTCGAGCGCGACGAGTTCCGCCGCATTGTCGCCGGTGTATTGCAAGGCTTCGTCGAGTGAAAGGGCTTCGCCGCCGCCGCCGCGTTTGACGGCGGTGTGAGAGCGCGCGTGTTCAACGAGTATCTGACGCATCAGCCGCGCGGCAATGGCGAAGAAATGGCTGCGGCTTTGCCATTCGGGAAAGTCTTGTTTGATGAGTCGCAAGTAAGCTTCGTTAATCAGCGCCGTCGGTTGCAACGTATGATCGCTGCGTTCGCGGCGCAGATAGCTTTGCGCGAGTTTGTGCAGTTCCTGATAAACGACCGGCAGCAGTTGATTGAGCGCGGCTTCATCGCCCTGACTCCAGCGGAGCAGCAACGGCGTGATTTCGTTGGGCGGCGGGGTATTCATCTTTGCCTTTCGGTTTTTTGGGAGGAACGAAAGGCATTTTGAGAGTTGGGTTGAAGTCGTGTCAAGATGCGCGCGGTGAGCTGCCGGGTCTGTGCTGAAGTTGCAGCGGCTGTGACACAGGAGCACGTCTGGTGTCACAGCCAGCTTGTGAGACACAGATAAGGGGAAATGGTTTTACCTCTTTCGCTTCGCCATTTTGGTATCGCCTTACTTTACCTTCTCCGGCTTCGCCTCCTGCTTTTTGCTTTTTGCTTTTTTCACTTCCTGCTCTGCGCCTTCATCGTTCGCGGCTTCCTCTTTTGCGGCTTTGGCTTTTTGGGCTTTGGACTTTTTCACTTCGTCTTTCGCGGCAGGTTCATTTTGGCGGCGGCATGCATCAGGGGATGAGTCGGAGCTTCCTCACTCGATGGACCGCCAAGTCGGCGGTGGCGGCGGGTGGGCTTCACGTCGCGCGTGTTTGCCGCTAGACTGCGCGCACTATGGATGAACGAGACTTTTACAATGAAAAACCCGAAACCAAAACCGCCACCTATTGCTGTCCGAAATGCCGGCAGAAGCAGGATTTCAAAATCCGTTGGTTGCGGCGCACCCGCAAGGCGCAACTGCCGCGCGGTGCGATGGACGAATACACGCGCGCCAAGTTCGCTAACGCCAAAGACCACATGGTGCGGGTTGACGACACGCTCTATTGCGCCAATCCGAGTTGCCGCGCCAAATTCGATATTCCGAACTTTCAGACGGTCGTCTTTATAGAGTAATCACGCAGCAGTGTGCCTTTGGCGTTACTTTAATTTCGTAGGGCGAGCCAGATGCTCGCCCTACGATTGCCTGCGAGACGCAGCGCACCTTCACACCAGCAAGCCCCGTGTATGTCTACCCCTCTTACCCGCGTAGAAGTTGTTCAAAACAAGCTGGCTGATTATCTGGCGAACGCCCAGCCGAGTCTGTCGTTGTTACCGCCCGCTGCGCCGCTGCGCGCCGGCAGTGCGTTGACCGTCGAAGCCGCCCGCCAGCTTTTCGCCGATCAAGTGATGAGCCGCTTGCTCGATGTCACCGCGCGCAAACTCAAAGCCCGCAACGAGGGCTTCTATACGATCAGCAGCGCCGGGCATGAAAACAACGCCGTGATCGGCGCGCTGTTACGCCTGGACGACCCGTGCTTTCTGCATTACCGATCTGGCGGATTGATGATGGCGCGTTCGCGCAAATCGCCTGACGTAGACCCGGTGATGGATTCGCTCTTGTCATTGGCTGCGTCGAAAGACGATCCGATTTCACAAGGTCGCCACAAAGTATGGGGCAGCCATCCGCTTTGGACGCCGCCGCAAACCAGCACCATCGCTTCGCACTTGCCCAAAGCCGCAGGACTGGCTTTTGCGCTGCGACAGGCATTGCGTTTGAGCAAGGGGCAAGAGAAAGGATTGGCTGAAGATTCGATTGTGTGCTGTTCGTTCGGCGATGCGTCGGCCAATCACGCGACGGCGTTGGCGGGTATCAACGCGGCGCGCTATACGATTCGTCGCGGCGGACAAGCGCCGATTCTGTTTCTTTGCGAAGACAACAATATCGGCATCTCGGTCGCTACGCCCAGCGATTGGATTCACGATTCGTTCAGCTTGCAACCGCATCTCTATTACCTCGAAGCCGACGGCACGCTGGATGAAATTTACGACACCGCCGCCAAAGCCGTTGACGTATGCCGCACGTCGCGCGCGCCCGTGTTTCTGCACTTGCACACGACGCGCCTGTGGGGACACGCCGGAACCGATGTCGAATCGGCTTATCGTTCCACGGAAGAAATCCAGGCCGCCGAAGCCTTAGACCCCTTGCTCATCAACGCGCGCCGCTTGATCGAAACCGGAGCCGCTACGCCCGAACAGTTGCGCGACATTATTGATACGCTGCAAACCCGCATTGACGAAGTC
>JABFSD010000665.1 GCA_013140935.1 Acidobacteriota bacterium | reverse complement strand
TATCGAACGCGCCGTCATCATTGCGCGCAGCAACGAACTCACGATCGAAGTGTTGCGCGAAGAAGTCGTCAATCCGCAAGCGCGGTTGAGTGCCGGTTCGGGTACGTCGGAGATGGCAGGGGCGCTCGACATCGCGCGCGGCATTTCGTTTTACGACGAAGTCTCGCGTTTCGAGATCGAACTCATCCGCCGCGCGCTCGACATTACCAACAACCATCAAAGCAAAGCCGCCAAGCTGTTGTGCATGAACAACACTACGCTCAACAGCAAGATCAAGGTCTATCACATCAAGACCTAATGCCTACCTACCGCGTTCGTAGTTCCGCCTTTAGGCGGTTGGTTTACCTGCCCAAGCCTCACCGCCTAAAGGCGGAACTACGAACGCGGTAAAACTACGAATGTGCCTATCCGATTGCTTTATGGCATTGACGAAGCGCATTGGGGACGCGGTTATGCGGCGGAAGCGGCGCGTGCCATCGTGGATTACGGTTTTGTGCAATTGGGCTGCGAGCAAATCGTAGCGAGCACCGATGTGCCGAACCTCGCTTCGATTCGTGTGATGGAAAAGCTTGGCCTGACCTTTCAGCGCCGCGCATTGGTTGAAGGTAAAGACACGGTCTTTTACGAGTTGACGCGCAACTGACGCAGGGCTTCATACAGCACGATGCTGACGGAATTCGCCAAATTCAATGACCGCACTTGCGGATTCGGCATCGGAATAAACAGCGAGTGATCGTAATGCTCAGCCAAAAACTCTTTCGGCAATCCTAACGTCTCTCGTCCGAACACCAGACAATCTTGCGGTTCGAATTTCCAGTCGGTGTAACAGTGCTGCGCGCCGGTTTCGATCAATATCAGACGGCTGTTGGGCAAGGCCTGTCGAAAGGCCGCGAGCGTGTAATGGTGATGCAATTCGACTGCGTCCCAATAATCCAGTCCGGCGCGGCGCACGGCTTTTTCATCAATGCGGAAGCCGAGCTTGCCGACGAGATGCAAGGTCGCGTATGTCGCGGCGCACAAGCGTACGATGTTGCCGGTGTTGGGCGGGATTTCGGGTTCGATGAGGGCTACGTGCAAGCCTGAATGTTGATCGGGTGCGTAAAGCATAATGGGCCGCAGGTTAGCACGGATGCGTTGCGTTGCCATGAGGTACGAAGAGATACTGCCGGCCGAAGGAGAAGCACATGACAAAGATGATTCCCGGCCCGCGCGGTTGGGAAATGCTGAAAAACCTGCGGCGCTTGCAAACGGAACGGCTTTTTTTCTTTCTTGATCTGGCGCGCGATTACGGCGATGTAGCGGGCTTTCGCGTAGGCAAGCAATCCATCGTGTTGTTGAATCATCCCGATTACATACGCGATGTATTGGTGACGCATCACAAAAACTTCATGAAAGGCGAAGGTTTGCAACGCGCCAAAGTTTTATTGGGCGAGGGGCTGCTTACCAGCGAAGGCGAGTTCCACTTGCGGCAACGGCGGCTGGCGCAACCGGCGTTTCATCGGCAGCGCATTGCGGAATATGCCGAGACGATGATCGCGTATGCCGAGCGGCAGGCGGCGCGCTGGCAACCCAATGAAGAGCGTGACGTAGCGCGCGAGATGATGCACCTCACGCTGGCGATTGCGGGCAAGACGTTGTTTGACGCCGATGTCGAAGGTGAAGCCGATGAGATCGGCGAGGCGTTGAGTTACGCGATGAAGATGTTCGACCGTTTCACGCTGCCGTTTTCGAAATGGCTGGAACGGTTGCCGCTGCCCGCCAATCGGCGTATGCAACAGGCGCGCGAACGGCTCGATGCAACGATTTACCGAATGATCGCCGAGCGTCGCCGCAGCGATAATCAACATCAAGATTTGCTTTCGTTGCTGATGGCCGCGCGCGATGAAGAAGGCGACGGCACGGGGATGACCGATGTGCAGTTGCGTGACGAAGCGATGACCATCTTTCTGGCCGGACACGAAACGACG
This sequence comes from Acidobacteriota bacterium, assembly GCA_013140935.1. GTDB lineage: Bacteria > Acidobacteriota > Blastocatellia > RBC074 > RBC074 > JACPYM01. The sequence goes on along the minus strand of JABFSD010000665.1, from coordinate 3,793 downwards.
GCCAATGCGTTGGCGTGGACGTGGTATTTGCTGGCGCAGCATCCTGACGTGGAGCGGCGCTTTCACGCAGAGCTTGATGAAGTGTTGGCAGGACGCGCGGTAACGCCGGCTGATTATCCGCGACTGCGTTACACCGAGATGGTGCTGGCCGAAGCGATGCGGTTATATCCTCCCGCGTGGATTATCGGGCGACGTGCGTTGAATGATTATCAAGTTGGCGGCTACCAGATACCGGCGGGCACGATTCTGATTATGAGTCAGTTCGTTACGCATCACGATGCGCGGTGGTTTCCCGATCCTTATGCTTTTCAACCGGAACGCTGGACGCCGGAAGCCAAAGAGGCGCGTCCGAAGTTTTCTTATTTTCCCTTTGGCGGCGGCAATCGCGTGTGCATCGGTGAGCAGTTCGCGTGGATGGAAGGCGTGCTGGTATTGGCCGCCCTCGGACAACGCTGGCGCATGCGATTGCTGAGCGAGCAGCCCGTCAAGATGAAGGCTTCGGTTACGTTGCGGCCTGCGGGTGGGTTGCCGATGCGGTTAGAGCGGCGTTCCTAAGGCTTTGGTTGAAAATAACTTGATGGTTGGGGCGCATCGTTTAGAGTACCGCCTTTAGGCGGAATCGGAGGCTTTAGCCGACTTGCAAGTCGGCTAAAGCCTCCGATTCCGCCTAAAGGCGGTACTCTAAACGATGCACCTGATTAATTTATTTCCGAACGAAGCCTAAGCCACACCTCATAGAAAATTGGGAGAACTGAAGAGAGAGTAGTAGAGTAGGGGAGGCGGCTAACGCTCCTCCTCTACTCTACTACTCTCTCTTTTGACTTGGTAAAAGCTAAAACAGAAGGCCGGTCATCAACTCAATGCGAGTTGATGACCAGCCTGATTCGTTTGCCGATATGCCACTGACCTAGAAACCGCAGGTCGGCGGATAGATCGGCACGATGATGCGCGCGGCGTCGGTCAGTTTGAGCTTGTGCATGTTCTGCCCTTGACTGAATCCGCCGGTCGCGCCACGCGGGTTGTTATGCAGGTTCACGGTGAGACCCAACAACGCGATGTCGTCGGCTCCGGCGAACTTCATCCAGCCGGTGCGACCCGACGCGATGAAGCGCGTGAACGGATTGAAGGTGCGCGGGAACGTGTTGTCGAGCGTCTTGCGATATTGGCACGAAGACAAACTCGCCGTGAAGCTCAGCGCCGTTTCGGCATCGTCGAACAATTGGCCCGCAATCGAGCCAATCGCATCGCCGGTGGTGACGAAATTGCCGCTGATGCGGTTCAAGACGAACAGCGTGCTGTTGCCGTCATTCGGGCTGGGAACGCTGTCAACCGCCAGTTGCCGCGGCAACCGGTTGTAACTCATTCCGTCAAAGGCCAGGGTGACGCGCGTGGCGCTCTGGTCAGTGCCCGCCGGGAACGGCATCAACGCCGACACGGCTTCGGCTCCGACGTTGGCCGCGAAACCCGCCGACATCTTGATGAAGGCGTCGCCGATCAGGCAGTTATAAGCGCGCGGCAAGCCGGTCACACAATCTACCGTCAACGCCATCAAATAACCCGAGGCGCCCGGATCGAAATCCGAGACCAGCAACGAAGCCGTTTGATTGGGCGTCAGGCAGACGAACGTATCAAGCACCGAACAACTCGATCCATCCACGGCGAACAGGTGTACGCAAACCTGTTCTTTGCCGGATATGTTGGTCAACGTAATGCGCGTATTTTGCGCGCTGGGGTTGGCCGCATCCGACGTGTAGAACGGATAGAACAGAATCGAACCGGCTTTCTGATCGCTCACTTCACTGGCCGCCGGGAACGATTGCCCCACGATGCCGGGTTCGGTGATAGCGGTCGTCGCGGTCGCCGTATTGTTCGCCAGATTGGGATCAGGCAGACAATTCGTCGTCGAGATGGTCGCCGTATTGGTGACGGTCGTGATCGGATGTTTGATCGGCACGACGGCGCGAATCGTGATCGTGCCCGACACTGGACTCGGCGTCGCGCCGCATTGATTGGCCGCGCCCAGCACGCCGACGTTGGCGGTCACCGTGGTTACGCCCGCCGTCGTCACGATGGTGAAAGTCGTGCCCGCCACCGTCGAGGTCGGCGTTCCGCTCACCACGAAGCCTTTCGGCAAGACATCGGTCACCACGACGCCCGCCGCATTCGACGGCCCCGCGTTAGCGAAGTTGAGCGTATAAGTGATGATCGAGTTCGCCATGCTCGTGCTGAAATCAGCCGTAGCCGCGCCCGTCTTCGTAATGGACAAGTCGGATTGCGCCTGCACCGTCGTGGTCGCGGTCGCTACGTTGTTGGTCAACACCGCATCGGGCGTATCTGACGAAGCCGTCGCCGTATTCGTCAAATTCGGCTGGCACATCTGCAATCCGGCGGCCAGATAATTTTGCTGGAAGTCGGGACAGACGCGCACGACGATGGTCAACATCCGCGAAGTGCCGACCGGCGTGAGTCCGGCCCACGTCGCTTTGACCGTACCGTTGGCACCGACCGCAGGCGTCGTCAGCGTGGCTCCGGCAGAAGCGACTGCCGATATGAAAACCGTACCCGCTGGCAGCGGATCGGAGATCATAAAGTTCAAGGCCGCCGATACGCCGCTGTTGCCCGCCGTGATCGTATAGGTCAGCAGGTTGCCCGCGATGACCGGATCAGGCGTATCAACTTTGGCGGCGGCTACGTCGGCATTGAAGATGACGTTGACCGTATCGCACACGTTGGTGTTGTTCGCCGCCGTCGGATCGAACGACATCGAAGTCGCCGTGACGCAGTTGACATAAGTCGTCGGCGTCGGTTGCGGAGACAACGCAGATTGTTTGACCGTGAACTTGAACGTCACCGTGCCCGCAGCGTTCGCCGTGCCGTCGGCTTTCTTGTTCGGAGGCAATTCAGCCGCCGTGCAAGTGATGCTCGAAGGCGTAGCGCGCGGATCAGTCGAAGCATCCGCCGCCGGCGTGCAGGTGAACGCCGGCGCACCCGTCGCATCCGGCGTTTGCAGGATGTCGATGCCGTTCGGTTGCAAAGCCTGGAACGCGGGCAGCGTGTCTACGAGATTGACCATCTGCGCCGCACTCGGCCCATCGTTGGTCAACGTCACCGTATAAACCAGATTGTTGCCCGCGACGACCGGATCAGGGGTGTGAGTCTTAGTCAGTTTGAGGTCTGACGTAGGCCCAACCGGCGTGGTCAAAGTTGTCGTAGCAAACACCGGCGTATTGAAGTTGGTGACCGTAGCGTCAATGCGGGCATTGTTCACCAGATCAACTTTGGTTGCCGGGTCAATAAAGACCACGACGTCAATCGTCGCCATGTTCTGATTGTTCGTCGGATTGGACGACATCGCCGGAGCCGTACATTGCAACGTACCGCCGTTGCCGTTCGGGTTCTGGCTCGGATTGATGCCTTGCGGTTGCAGACACGTGAAGGTCGTACCGAAGCCGCTGGTTTGCACGGCGCTGACATATTTCACGCCCGTATAACGATTGATGCCCGCTTGTAAGGTAGTGGGCAACACATCGGTTACGCGCACGTTCGCTACGTCGGAGGGGCCATTGTTCGTGACCTTAATTTGATAGGTCAGATAAGTGCCCGGCACGACTGCGCCCGCCGGAGCCGGCGGCGTGACAGCCGGCGTAGAGGCCGTGACCATCTTCGTGATTGCCAGTTGCGAGTTAGAAACGACGAGGTTGCTTGTCGCCAGCGACGTGTTGTTGCCGGGGTTCGCATCGGGCGTGCTGGCGCACACCGTGGGTGCTGGCGGCGGACAGAAGCCGGATGAGAT
>JABFSD010001119.1 GCA_013140935.1 Acidobacteriota bacterium | reverse complement strand
CTTGCTGTTAGGGCTGAATTTGCTTTCGATTCTGGGAGCATTGATTTTGCTTACGTTGAGCGCGTTGCTGCTATGGCGCAAGGTTTCGCCCGCGCGTTTCAACGCCGACCTGCGCGCGACCAATCGCAGCACCGGCGAAATCGTTTATTACGCGGCGTGGGCGGCGTTGCTGATTTTTCTGTTCAGCCGGGTCGTGATGTATGCGCCCGATGGCTTGCACACCGCGCCCTTGAATAATTTCGGCGACCTGCCCTTTCACCTGAGCGTTATCACTTCGTTTGCTTATGGCAACAATCTGCCGCCTGAAAATCCGATCTTCGCGGGCGGCAAATTCACTTATCCGTTTCTCATAGACTTTCTGACAGCCGCTTTCATTCGTTTGGGCGCGGACTGGCGCGCGGCTTTCTTTCTCGAAAACATTTCGCTCGCGTTGGCTTTGGTAGGCTTGCTGAACTTCCTCACTTTTCGCCTGACGAATAATCGCTTCGCCGCGCGACTCGCGCCCGTGATCTTCTTGTTCAACGGCGGACTCGGCTTTCTGAATTTCTTTCAAGACTTGGGGCAGATGAGTTCGGGCTTGCTCGACTTCCTCACGCACTTGCCGCGCACTTACACGATGAATGCCGACTTGGTTATCGGTGCGGCGAAATATCCGTTGCGGTGGGGCAATGTGTTTACGACGTTGTTGATTCCGCAACGTTCGATGCTGTTCGGCTGGCCGCTGGTGGCGATGATCGTCGCGCTGTGGTGGATGGCCTGGGGCGAAGGCGAAATGCCCAGCGCAGACCGCAAGCGCCACTTGCTTGCAGCGGGCGTGCTGACAGGTTTTTTACCCATGCTGCACGCGCACGGATTTTTCGCCGTCGTACTGGCCAGCTTGGCAATGGCACTGCTTTTCTTTTCGCTCGAATGGCTGCACTTTTTTATTCCGATGGGCGTCATCGCTCTGCCACAGGCGCTTTATCTCAGCGGCACAGGCGTAAAGAACAAACTCTTTGAAATAAACCTCTGGTGGGAAGCAGGCAAAGAAATTTCGCCGTTGATTTTCTGGGGCGTCAACGCGGGCGTATTCATCATCCTGCTGATGTTGGGTTGGGGCGCGCAAAAACTTTCTTCGGCGACGTTGCGGCGGTTTTATCTGCCGTTCCTGATCTGGTTCATCCTGCCTAACCTGGTGCTGCTTGCGCCGTGGCCGTGGGACAACATCAAGGTCTTGATCTATTGGGCGCTCGCTTCGGTTCCGCTGGTCGCACTCGCCGTCGCCAGTCTCTTGCAACAAAAAGGCATCACCGCGCGCCTCGTCGGCGGCATTGTCATCGTGCTGCTCACGCTCTCAGGCGGACTCGACGTATTGCGCGCCGCTTCGCCCGCAGAAAACGTAGGTCTCTATTCGCAAGCCGACCTGAACGCGGCAGAGGCGATTCGCAACGTGACGCCGCCGCGCGCGCGAATCTTGCACGCGCCGATCCATAATTCCGTCATTGCGCTCACCGGACGGCAATCGTTGATGGGCTACCCCGGACATCTGTGGACGCACGGCATTGATTACGGCACGCGCGAAACCGAAGTCCAAACGATTTATAAAGGCGGCGCGATTGCGATGGAGTTGATGAGCAAGCACAAAATTGATTTCGTCGTCATCGGCCCCGTCGAACGCGCAAACCTGAAACCGGATGAAAACTTTTTCGCTACGAATTATGCAAAGGTCGTAGATCAACCTGAATATCGGGTTTATCAAATCAACCGCTAACCCTGGGTGCGCCCGCATCCTGCGGGCTGTAAGAAAAGCGGCGAAGCCTTCCTCAGCTCAGTGTTCGCATTGCGAGAGACTGGAATAAGGAACGCTGCGCGGCTTCTTTACAGCCCGCAGGATGCGGGCGCACCCAGGCGACAAACTATGTACGCTGAAGTCGCCATTCCGCTTTACGTCTTTCAGACTTTCACTTACGCCTTGCCGGAAAGTTTTGCCGCCGAGGCGCAACCCGGCGCGCGCGTACTCGTCCCTTTCGGCAAGCAGTTGCTCACCGCTTACATCGTAGCCATTCACGAATCCCTCGCCGCCGCCGGACAAGACGAGGCCACTTATGAAGTGAAATCCGTCGAAGAACTTTTCGACACCGAACCGCTCATCACCGCCGAGTTGCTCGAACTCAGTCACTGGATTGCCGATTACTATTACGCGCCGTGGGGCGAAGTGTTGAAGGCTTGCCTGCCCGCCGGCATCAACGCCGAAGCCGAATCTTTTGTGAGCATCACTGCCGCTGGCCGCGAAGCCTTGACGACGACTTATGCCAAACGCGCGGCTTCGACTAAAGCGCAAGCCCTGCGCATGCTCGACGAAGAAAGCCCTTTGAACTCGCGCGAGCTCGTCAAAGTATTCAAGAAAGCAAAGGCTTCCGCCGTGATTCGTGAACTCGAAAAAGATGGTTACTTAACCGTCACGCGCAAGATGCAGGACGCCACCGTCAAACCTAAAACGCAGCAAGCCGTACGCTTGCTCGAACGCACGCCGGATGAAAAAGACAAGCCGCTCAACGAGTCGCAACAGCGCGTCATCGAATTGCTGCAAGCCGAACCGTTGAGCCATGCGCAGTTGATCGAACAAGCCAACGTGAGTGCGTCAGTGTTGCGTACGCTGGAAAAGCGCGGCTATCTCGAAATTTTTACGCGACAGGTGCGCCGCGATCCGCTGGCGAAAATACCGGGTCTCAACGTTGACGCCGATTCGTTGCAACTCACGCCGCCACAGCAAACGGCGCTTGATGCGATTGCGGAAAAGCTGCAAGACGATAAGTATCACGCCTTTTTGCTGCACGGCGTGACGGGTTCGGGCAAGACTGAAATTTACATTCGCGCAATGGCTGAGACGGTGAAACGCGGCAAGACGGCGCTGATGCTCGTACCCGAAATTTCGCTCACGCCGATGTTCGCGCGGCGCTTGCGCCAAACCTTCGGCGACGCCGTCGCCATCCTTCACTCATCGCTCTCAGAAGGCGAACGCCTAGATGAATGGAACCGCTTGCGCACGGGCGAAGCGCGCGTGTGCATCGGCGCGCGTTCGGGCATCTTCGCGCCGCTCGAAAATCTCGGCCTCATCGTCGTAGACGAAGAACACGAGGCCACTTATAAACAGGACGAATCGCCGCGCTATCACGCGCGCGACACCGCGATCATGCGCGCGCTCAAGGCGAACGCGATCATCATTCTCGGCTCGGCGACGCCTTCGCTCGAATCGTTTCACAACGCGCAACCCAATACGCACCAGCCCGCAAGCAAATACACTTATGTGCGGCTTAGCGAACGCATCGCGCAGCGTCCGCTCGCCGCCGTGCAAATCGTAGACATGCGCGAAGTCTTCGCGCGCCACGGCAAGCAACAGCTTTTCTCTGACGAACTCAAAGCCGCGATTGCCGAGAATTACGCACGCGGCGAACAGACGCTCGTGCTGCTCAATCGGCGCGGCTTTTCATCGTTCGCGCTCTGTCGCGCCTGCGGGCATACGCCGCATTGCGTCAATTGCGACGTATCGCTCACCTATCACAAAGCCGAAGCGCGTTTGATTTGCCATTACTGCGGGCATCAAGAGCGCGTGCCGCGCGCCTGCCCCGAATGCCAGGGGCCGTTCATCGCTTTCGTCGGCGAAGGCACCGAACAAATCGAAGCCTTATTGAAAGCCGAGTTCCCCGCGATGAACATTTCGCGCTTTGACCGCGACACCACGCGACGACGCGGCTCGTTTGAAAAGCTGTTGAACGAATTCGCCGCTGGCGACATTGATCTGATGGTCGGTACGCAAATGATCGCCAAAGGTCACGACTTTCATAACGTCACGCTGGTCTGCGTCATTTCGGTGGACGCCAGTTTGAGCATGCCTGACTTCCGCGCCGCCGAGCGTACCTTTCAATTGCTCACCCAAGTCGCAGGGCGCGCCGGACGCGGCAGCAAGCCGGGGCGCGTAATCATTCAGAGTTATCATACCGAACATTACGCGCTGGAATTCGCGCAGACGCAGGATTACGAAAAGTTCTATCAGCACGAAATCGGCTTTCGCCGCGAGATGCGCTATCCGCCTTTCGTCGCGCTCATCAACGTGCTGATTCATCACGAAGATTTCGCCAAAGCCTCAACCGTCGCCACCGAACTCGCACGCCTCATCAAAGAGGCCGACGCCGAAAAAGTCCTGCACGTACTCGGCCCCGCGCCCGCTCCGCTCGCACGGCTGAAAGGCGAATACCGCTTGCAGGTACTCATCAAAACGCGCTACCGCCGCCAGGCGCGCGAAGCCCTCGACGCCGCAATGCTCGCGGTCAAAGAAAGCGGCTTCGATTTGCGGATGGTGAATATCGAAGTTGATCCGGTGAATATGATGTGACAGGTGAGCTTTGCGTGCTTGTCGAAAACAATCAACAATGCCAATAGAAAGTGCCGTAACGCTTTCTGTAACACGAACCGCAACCTTATCATTCAAGATGCAGTTTCATAAATTCCAAGCTCTCGGCAATGACTTCCTGATCGCGCGCGAAAGCGATTTGCGCGCCGTGACCGACGATTTAGAAAGTTTCGCGCGCCGCATCTGCGACCGTCATTTCGGCGCGGGCGCAGACGGTTTGGAAGTCGTCTGCGACGTACACCGTCATCCGCACGCCGATTTCACGATTCGGTTGTTTAACGCTGACGGCGGAGAAACGCCGATTTCGGGCAACGGGACGCGGTGCGTCGGCGCGTGGCTTTATCACACGGGTGCGTGGACGAAGCCGGAGGTCAGCATCGCTACGGGCGCAGGCGTAAAAAGTTTGCGACTCGTTGAACGCAACGACACGCGCTTTCTGTTCGAGACCGAAATGGGCTTGCCGCGTTTGAACAGCGAAGCCATTCCCGTCGTGTTGCCACAAGCGCAGGAGTTCGTCATTCAACAACCATTGGAAGTCAACGGTCGGACGATTCGCTTTACGGCGAGTTCGATGGGCAATCCGCATTGCAGTCTGTTGCTCGATCAATTCGGCACAACTGATTTTGAGCAAGTGGATTGGCGGGCATTGGGCGCGGCACTCGAAACGCATCCGGCTTTTCCCGAACGCACGAACGTCGAATTCATTCGCGTGCTGGATCGCCAAAACATCGAAGTGCGTTTTTGGGAACGCGGTTGCGGCGAGACCTTGGCATCGGGTACTGGATCGTGCGGCGCGGCGCTGGCGGCGATGTTGAATGAATTGACCGACCGCAAGGTTACGGTCAAAACGGCGGCGGGCGAATTAGTTGTCGAATGGTGCGATGACGGTACGGTGCTGCAAACCGGCGAGGCTTGTGCCGTGTTCGCAGGTGAATGGCTCGTGGACAACACGAATCAAACACCATCAATGAGAGAATCAGGGGCACAACCCACCGATGACGAATTCGCGCTCACCCAGATCGGATATTTTTACAGCATGCCCGAAGCCGAAATGGCGCGTGAGTTGTTAGCCAATCACGACATCAACGCGCTCTTACGCGAAGGCTCAGGCTTTGGCATACCGGGCATCATGGGCGGATATGTGAGCGTCGAACTTTACGTCGCGGCGCGTGATGCCGAACGTGCCATTGAGATTTATGACGATTACTTTGCGAAGAAAGGCGAACTCGAATGAGTGAGGCGCTGGTCGTCATCACTACGACAGAAACGTTCGCCGAGGCCGAACGGCTGGCGCATCAGTTAATCGCCCGCGAGTTGGCGGCGTGCGTACAAATTCTGCCGCAGATGACATCGGTTTATCGTTGGCAGGGCAAGATCGAACAAGCCAACGA